>CBKYSX010000012.1:0-17275 GCA_966690745.1 uncultured Ardenticatenales bacterium | reverse complement strand
TCAATTACTTCAATTACATTACCGCCCCTGTTGCGATTCATCACGGCGTATTAGACGATCAAGTGCCCTATGAATGGTCGGAAGAACTGGCGGCAAAATTCACCGAAGCAGGGGTGGCTTACGAATTTTTCCCCTATGAAAGCCAAAACCATAACTTTGTGGGCGAAGGCTACGACCTGTTGAATCAGCGTGTGGTGGAATTTTTTGATCGGTACATGAAAGCCACGCCCTGATGAGGTCAAAAATAATTGGTACTCCCGAAATTCCCCCTCTTGGGAGGGGGTAGGCGGTGGTTCGCCGTTCCCCATGTGCTAAATCTTACTGTTATAAGACAGGCAAGCATGTTTCTTCATTTCATAGTACAAAGCTACTATGAAATGAAGTATTACTATCTCTTTACAGACGGGATGGGGTAGGGTGTACTACACTATAGCAGAATGAAAAATGAAAAAGGGGCAAAGGCAGTAATCCCGTAGAAGCATAACAATTAAGCCATCTGGATTTTGGTGATGTCCTACAAGGCACAGACATCCGGTGTTGGTACCTCCTCCCTTTCCCCATAGCGAACATAGGGCATTTTCTCTGCAATTACTTCATAAACGGTTTAGTACGGTACAAGAATACCGTAGCGAAAAGTACCTCTACCTCTAGCAGAAATCGGTGAGTGTGACTAGACTTATAAGCGTAAAATATGTTGACTGGGACTGACCTTATCAATATCCATAACCGATTAAGCCAACACTCATATGTAGACTTCGTAACAAGCATTGTAAAGGTAAACAAGTAGTGGTGCGGCTTCGGTGAAAGCTAAGTTCCCAGGTCGCACTATTTTTTTTGGAACGATTCCTGACAACTAAGACTCAACACGCAACAGGAAGCGAACATGTCGAACAAAGAAAAAGGTAAAGAAGTAGAACCACAACGCCCGCCGCAACATCAAGATCAACGCCCCGGCGTTGAATCGGAGATGAAACCCCGCCCCAAAGCGGAGGATCAACACTATCAAGCCAGTGGCAAATTGCGGGATAAAGTGGCGTTGATTACAGGAGGCGATAGCGGTATTGGACGCGCCGTAGCCATTTTGTTTGCCAAAGAAGGCGCAGACATCGCCATTGTTTATTACAATGAACATGACGATGCCCGCGACACCCAACGTCAAGTGGAGCAAGAAGGACGCAAATGTTTGTTAATCGCCGGAGATATTGGCGATGAAGCGTTCTGTAAGAAAGCCGTTGCTCAAACGGTTCGGGAATTAGGCAAGCTCAATTGTCTGGTCAATAATGCCGCCGAACAGCACCCGCAAACCGATATTCGGGATATAACGGCGGAACAATTAGACCGTACCTTTCGTACCAATATCTATGCCATGTTCTATCTGGTCAAAGCGGCAGTCCCCCATCTGAAAGAAGGGGATACCATTATTAATACCGCTTCTGTGACCACCTATCGCGGGAGTCCGCAATTGCTGGACTATTCGGCAACCAAGGGAGCCATTGTTGGCTTTACCCGCTCGTTGTCGCAGGCGTTAATTAAAGACGGAATCCGGGTCAACGGGGTTGCCCCCGGTCCAATCTGGACTCCGTTAATTCCATCCACCTTTCCGGCGGAGAAAGTTGCCACTTTTGGCGGCGATGTCCCGATGGAACGCGCTGGAGAACCCGAAGAAGTAGCACGTTGTTTCTTGTTTCTTGCCAGCGATGATGCCTCCTACATCGCCGGACAGTTTTTACATCCCAATGGAGGAGAAGTCGTGAATGGGTAGATACACAAGGCGACATCCATAGTGTTACACTTCTGATAGAAGTGTTGATAGCAACGTAAGGGTAAGAGAAATGACGGTCGCCGGGGATTTATGTGTATCTAATAGAGTGATACCATGAATTATGATATGCGTGATGTGAATAGACCCCCACAGGAGTTTCAGAACTCCCCTACACTAGAATGGATTGGGGAAAGAAGGCTCGTGAATAGAACGATTCGGGTGCTGATTGCAGATGATCATCCTTTGATTCGCACAGCACTACGCGGAACGTTAGCCCCCGCACCTGATATTAGTATATCAGGGGAAGCGAGCAACGGAACAGAAACATTACAACGGTGCCAACAATTGCGCCCCGATGTTCTGCTCCTGGATTTGAGTATGCCCGGACCCTCCGCCCTTGATATTGTAGCGGGGCTACGCGGCTCTTTGCCAACGACTCATATTTTGGTGCTAACCGCTTTTGATGATGATGCCTACATTCGTCCGTTGATGAATGCGGGGATTCATGGCTACCTGTTAAAAGATGAAGCCCCGGATGTGATCGTGCAAGCCATTCGCACCGTATCACAAGGGTTGCATTGGTACAGCCCGATAGTGCTGGCGGATTTATCCCGCCATTTAAAAGGGATTCCGCCGAGCTTCATAGCAGGATTACATCCTGATGACCAGCCCTTGCTATGGGCACTTATTGCCGGTTGGGATATGAACCGGATTGCCACCTTCTTAGGAACATCGGCAAAAGATGTTCGTGGCATGATTCGAGCATTGTGCCAAAAAATGGGTGTGAATACCCAGAACGACCTCGTTACCTGGGCGAACCGACTGGGCATTCAATAGTAAGTATTCGGTCGGTTCGCTATCCCCACTTTTATCAACAATTGTACGGTGTGGGTTGGTATAAGTATACAGCCGAATCAGGTATGTATGCTTCTAGGTTTTTGTCTCCGATTCCTCTATCTTTACGGTTGTAGTTCTTCGCTACAAACAAATACCACGAAGAAAGAGGAGATACTATGAAATCGTTACGTGTGACAATCACCACACTACTGGCTCTGTTGTTAATGATGGCACTGGTGGCGTGTGGGGCAACTACGACTCCGAATGACAGTACGGGCGAAGGTTTACCCGCCGATACCCAAAATGATTCGATCATGGCAACACCGGACGGAAGCGGCGATGGAGATGATACCGAAACCATGACCGAAACGATGCCCACTGATACCGATATGATGACGGACACGGACATGATGACCGATACCGAGATGATGACGGATACGGACATGATGACTCCGACGATGGAAGCGGAGGCTACTACAGCACCGTAATCGGTTTTATACGCCATTTGGCAACGTTGGGGATTCAACGAGAAATTCCGAACGTTTTTTTTTGCCTTTGGTCTATACCTTTCCACCCCTAAATTTCAAGGAAAGTACAATCGTACTTAGGGGTAAAGTATGATTATGTCTTTCGTTTATCCTTGCGTTCCAGTATGATACAACCATCAAGCGTACAGCACTTATAAAGATAGAATAACGATAAAAAGAAAAAGGCAGTCGCCTTACAACCCCGACAATAACGATTGAGGGGAGCACAAGGCACCCGCGTGATGGACATTTCTTCGACACACTCACCTTCACAACCACCCGGAGAAAGGGCGGCACCCATCACAACGGACGTTACCTCCCGCCGTAAAGCATGACCAACCCGGATGTGTAAACCCAAATACGTAAAGAAAATAATAACAACAATAAAAAGATAATGTCACTGGCTTCCGGGAATCGAACCGAAGCCCGGAAAATAAGGGAAGGGTTGTTCCGGGGGGAGACAACCCCAACCCGCCAGAGTGAAGCCTCAACGCGCCGCCACGTTGAGGCTTTTCTAATTCTCCTGACAATGTGCAATACTGTTTTATCATTTGCAAAAGGAAATTATCCAAGCGACGAAACCGGGTTTCTGCCGCGGAAAACCCGGTTTCTTTCTTAATTTCCTTACCTATGGGAGTTACGCAGTTGAAGGTAAAAAGGATTTATGTAGCCTACCTTCAATTCTCGCTTGAAATGCGTAACCAACCGGAGCACGAACGAAAGGAATCTCTATGGAGGCACTCGCGCCCTATTTCCGACTGGAAGAACTCTACTACTTAATCCGAATCGCACTGGCGGCATTGCTGGCGGGGATAATTGGTTTGGAACGGGAACGCGCCGCGCAGGATGCGGGCTTGCGTACCATCATGCTCGTTGGAACCGGAGCCAGTATTTTTACCGTCCTTTCCATTTTTGCCTTTCCGCCGGGACCCACCGGGGTTAATGACCCGGCGCGGGTGGCGGCGCAGGTAGTGGTTGGGATTGGCTTCTTAGGGGCTGGCGCGTTAATCCGGCGCGGCGAAAAGGTAAAGAACCTGACCACTGCCGCCACCATTTGGGTTGCCGCCGCCATCGGCATGGCAACGGGCGTAGGCTGGTTTGTCTTTGCTATCGGGGCAACCCTGATTACGTTTGCGATTCTGGCATTTTTACGCTGGGTGGAACACCAACTGCCCTTTTCCCCCAAAGGCGAAAACGGAGCGAGTGATGCAAAGCCCCCTGCGGATGATACATTGCACCCGCAACCCAATCTAGGCACATCCCCGCGCATGGGCTGGCTGGAAGACGCACCCGAAAAGAATTACGAGGCGGATTAAGCCGTGCGGTAATAAGAAAAAAGCACCCGTAAAAGTTGACACAACCCCCCAACTATGTTACTATCCTAGTCGCTTTGAACACAAAAGTGTCCTTTGCTATATAATTTGACCTGCTAGCTCAATGGTAGAGCATCGCACTTTTAATGCGGGGGTTCAGGGTTCGAGTCCCTGGCGGGTCATTCCCAACCGAATAACGGGTCATTGGTCGTCGCTGAAGGCAATCGCTTTCAGAGGAACTTCCCGACTCTCCGCCCTGCCATTGGCAGGAAGGCTACCCTACGAAACCGCAAGTAGGGGCGCGTTCGCGCAAGCGACACGCGACGCAAGACGGCAACAGCAAGGATACCCGCCGATGGATGTTACAATCACAGGTGAGGGCTGAAACGGTGCGGTAAGAGCGCACCAGCGTTGCCAGCAATGGCGATGGCTAGGCGACTGCGCTAGCTGATGGAGAGCAAGGCGGGTGGGGCAGGCTACCGTAAGGGGTTTGCTCCCGTCGCAGCTGGCACCGCCAATCGGGTAACACCCGAAGCGCGAGGAAAAGCCTTAGACGTTTGGAAATTTTGGGCAATCCGTCCATAATATCCACAAGTCTAAGAGATAGATGACGACCTTTCCTCTTTCCAAAGAGGAGTGACAGAATCGGGGGTAATTGCCCCGTTTTCGGGTAAGGGGTTTTTGGGGGCCTGTAGCTCAGTTGGGAGAGCGTCGCCTTTGCAAGGCGAATGTCGCAGGTTCGAGTCCTGTCAGGTCCACTGTTTTACCGTTTACCCTTTTACGCGGCGTTGTGCGTAAAAGGGTAAAAATTTCACTATGGGCGCTTAGCTCAGTTGGTTAGAGTGCTTCCCTTACAAGGAAGATGTCACAGGTTCGAGTCCTGTAGCGCCCATCGTATCGCCTACACCTTACGGGGCTTTAGCTCAACGGTTAGAGCTACCGGCTCATACCCGGTTGGTTGGGGGTTCGAATCCCTCAAGCCCCATCGTAGGACGCATCACTTTACACTAAGCGTAAAATGATGTAAGATACTTTCAATATGGCGGACTTAGCTCAGTGGTAGAGCACTTGGTTGTGGCCCAAGAGGTCGTGGGTTCGAGACCCATAGTTCGCCCATCATCGGGGATTAGCGCAGCCCGGTAGCGCGCTTGCATGGGGTGCAAGAAGTCGCTGGTTCAAATCCAGTATCCCCGACTTCATACAGAAACGCGGCGAATATTCGCCGCGTTTTTGTTTTTCCTACTCTGTTGCACAAACGCATCGTGGGAATAAATCCTCGTTCACGGCACTAAAGTGAATTCGCTACGCGCATTCCCTACGGGCAGATGCGTTGCACACTAGAGACCCGTCACTTGCGAAACTCTGCAAAGGATAGGTCTATAGCCCCGCCTCTTTAGAGCGGGGAACAGGGATGTTTTACATTCCTCTTTTTCTTGCGACAGAATGCTCCCCCAAAAAGTCGTACCTCCCCCCTATACTAAGGGCAAAAGGAAACATACAAGCGAAAACTAAGCAGGAAAGCCCCCTCTTGGGAGGGGGGAAGGGGGTGGGTTGCTGTCCCCGCGCTATACATATTCGACCATACCGAACTCCACCCCCAAAGAGAATTCCAATGACCCTGATACTGAAAAGCAACTCCATCACCTCGCCCTATATCGAAAGAGTATGGCACGCCCAATGCGACGGCGATGATTCCTCTTTTATTTCTTCGGCATCCACCCATTGGGAAATGGTGGTGACACGTTATGAGGGCAAAACGGCACTGGTGGTACGGGGTCCTGAAACCAAAGCCTCCTCCGCCCCATTCCCTAACGACTTTGAAGCCTTTGGCATTACCTTCAAACTTGGTACTTTTATGCCCCATCTGTCGCTCAAAACAATTATGGATCGCTCCGATCTTAATATCCCTCTCGCAACCAGCCAGAGCATCTGGCTGAACGGGGCGGCATGGGAAATCCCTACCTTTGAAAATGCCGATGTCTTCGTGGAGCGGCTGGTACGGCAGAACATGCTTGCCCACGAACCGGTGGTATCCGCGATGATGCGCGGCGAAAGCCCTGATTTCTCCATTCGCGCCCTCCAATACCGCTTTTTACGCGCCACCGGTTTAACCCACAACACCTACCGCCAGATTGAACGTTCCCGCCACGCCGTTACCCTGTTGGAACAAGGCGTATCCATTCTGGATACCACCTTTGAAGCGGGCTATTTTGACCAGGCGCACCTTACCCGTTCCCTCAAACGTTTCATGGGGCAAACCCCTGCCCAACTGCTCCGCGACAGTCAGCCCACCTCTTTTGCGTTTTTATACAATACATACCCCTCCGGTGTTGCTATACTATAAGTATAAGTTATCACGGTATCCCCACCGGGAACCGACGAACCAAAGGAGCAATATCATGGGTAAAGTAGTGGTTTCTACCTACATGGCGTTGGATGGGGTGATTGAAAACCCGATGTGGACCTTCCCGTACTGGGGGGATGACATTGCCGCCTTCCAAACCACCGACCTTTTTTCCAGTGATGCCCTGTTGTTGGGGCGTGAAACCTATGAGGCGTTTGCCGGGGCATGGCCCCCTCGCGCCGGAGCCGATGAATTTGCCGACCGTATCAACGCCATGCCCAAATATGTCGCCTCGCGCACAATGGACAGTGCCGAATGGAATTCTACGGTGATTCAAGGCGATGTAGCGGAAGAAATTGCCCGCTTGAAACAGGACAATAACCTGCTGAAATATGGCGGCGGCGAACTTCTGCACTTCCTAATTGAAAATCGCCTGTTGGATGAACTGCATGTGCTGGTCTACCCTGTTCTGGTAGGCAAAGGCGCACGGCTGGTTCCCGAAGGCAGTGAAGGCGTGTTGAAATTGGTAGAGAGCAAAACCTTTGATTCCGGGGTTATCGCCCTCACCTACCACCTCGCCGACCCTGTGGAGGCAGACGAGGCATAATCCGTACAAGCTTATCAAAAAAAGCCGCATCCTTATCTACAAGGATGCGGCTTTTTTTGATGACATGATGGGGTGGATGACCTATAGGGGCGTACCCTTGTGGTCGCCCGCCCGTACCGAAATCCCTTCTATGCCAAACGCACGGGATACCATACCCATTGTAGAGGGCGGGTCATGCGTTCCATTTTGGAAACTCCCTCGATGATGTGACCCGCCCCTACCTCTCTGCACAAGAGGAAAATGCATGATGTTCCCCCTCTTGGGAGGGGGTTAGGGGGTGGGTTGTCGTTTTCCCGGAGGTCTTCAGGGCGGGGAAGGGTGGTCACGTAACCACCCTTCCCATCTTGCCTAAGGCTTATTGATACCGTTCCTCAAAGTAGGCTTCCGGTCCCGGGTTGGCGGGGCGGGATTCTACCACGTCTGGCGCAACCGTGGGGGCTGTCCCTTCGGTTACACCTTCCACAAAGGACGGCGTAAAGCCCACATTATCAATGTAGAAATTACTGGTGTAGATCGAGTCGGTTGTCGCACGGAAGCGGAGACTAATGGTTTGCCCCGCATACGCATTCAGACTGACGGACCCCAATACGTACCCGCCCGTATTGTTGCTGGAGCAGAGGTTATAGACCGCAAGGTTGGTGGTTCCGGCGCGGACATAGCCATAATCCCAGCCACAGACATCGTTCGAAGCGATGCGATAGCGGTAGTACAGCGTGGCTCCGCCACTGGGTACGGTGACATTCTGCGAGATTTGATCCGCACAGTAATTGACACCACAGAACCAGGCATTTTGTGTCCCTTGATAGGGTGAGTACGGACCGATGATTTCATAGCCGCCCGCACTGGTATCTGCCCACCCTACGTTCGGTCCGAGTTCAAAGTTGCCATTGATAATGGAACTCGGCGGCGGGGTCGGAGTCGGCGGTTGCGGGGTCGGGGTGCGGGTGGGTGTGGGCGGCACCGATGTCGGTGTGCGTGTCGGGGTCGGACCTACAGGCGTGGGGGTTCGCGTCGGGGTGGGCGGCACCGGCGTGTTGGTCGGTGGTACGGGAGTGGGGGTTGCGCCTGTACATTGGGCAGGCAGGTTAAATGCCGCCGTGCCATCACTGCGGTTGTTGGACGACCCCTGGTTGGCACTCGCACCCAAGCCACGGCGGGCAAATGCCGCCCAAATCCGACATTGGTTCGCCCCGCCGGTTAATGCCTGATCGGCGGCAAGAATCGCATTGCGTCCATCCACAAAGCCGGGTGAACAGGGTTGGATTGCCATCCCATCTTGCACCAGTTTATAGGCAAGGTTGTTGCCGCCGGTGTTCCATGCCCCGTAGATATTCGGGTTGAACCCGTGCGCGTTAATCAATTCCCAGTTCATTTCCCACAACATCGTATTCCAGACGAAGCCAACGCCATGCGGCACTGCCATGCTCGGCAGGTTGCTGTAGGTGTAATTGTTCACCGCAAAGTTGGTGTTATAGGGCGCGGGGCGAATTCCAACTCCCGTAATCGGTTGATTGAGCGCGTAGGTTCCCACGCCGCGATTGGTGGTGGCGGTATCCCCTGTTCGCATCGTCAACAGCACCGCTTGCCAATCGCTCCAGCCTTCGCCCATCTGCTCCTGATTGCCCAGACAAGAAACGTTGTTCGGTCCGCCCGTCAGGCGGTTGGAAATTCCGTGTCCGTATTCATGGGCAATAATCCCGTTGTCCAGGTCGCCGTCACGGTCCGGGTTCGGAGCCGTCCAGATGTACATTTGCATCCGGGGGTTGTTGCCGTCCGAGGGGGTAGCAAAGTTGGCATTGTTCGTACCACCGCCATCTTGCGCCTCGGCGTTCACATAGTCGCTACCGGTACCGCCGCGCCCGTAGTTGTTTTCCTGGAAGTTCCCTGCGGATTCGGTGAACCCGTAAATGTAGGGAATGTCGTGCATCAAGTTGTTCCAGTAGAACAAGTTGGTGACAGCGGCAGGACGATAGGTACTGGGGGCTTGCGCCAGGTCCAGCGGGAAGTCGAAAATCAGCGACGCACCTCCGCTCGGGCTGGAGCCTGCATCCGGGCTGTTGTTGTTATCGGTGTCGGTATAGGCGTGGGCGTTATTTCCCTGCGTGGTGGTAAATTCTGCGCCCGATGCCCCGTTGGTATCATGCCACCCATACGGGGAAGCCGTGGCATTATCGGGATTAGCGACAAGGGTGCGTCCACCGTGGCTGGGGCTTTCCGTCGGAATCGCATAGACCCGATAGGAGCCGACCATCATCGGCGCATAAGGCGCAACAATGGCTTCCGCGAAGCCGGAAACCGTGCTGATAGTGCCGGGAACCGCGCCTGTCGGGATTTGTCCGGGGTCATTCAACAGTGCGTCCCAATTTTCGCTGACCACCCAATCCCCTTTGTCCAATACTTCGGCGGTCAGTGCATCTACCCGTATCGTCCACCAATGCAGAGCATCCAATTGGTAGATATGTAAATCCCAGACCAATCGGAGTGAGCCATTGTCGCGGGGTTGATACATCAATTTTACCGGAATGGCTTCCAACGAAAGGTCGCCGCCGCTAAAGTGCCGTTCTTGCGTGGCTCCCCCCAACGATTGTAGTTCCGTCAGGCTTTCAGGCGTATAGCGCAACGCAACATTGGAAGCCGCCGCCGCAATCGCATCCCTTTGGGAAATGGTGGGGGTGGTGGCGTTGGCATTTTTCGCCAGATTCGCTACCGCCCGATTCCCGACAAACAAGACCTCGCCGTTTTTCAGGAGGGTGACATTGACAATCGCGTTATGGACATCCAGCCCGTTCACGGTTTGGATAAACGCAATATAGCGCGACCCGGTAATCGAATCGGCATAATTGCTCGTGACCCGTAAGCCCGTCAAATCATCACGACTGACTCCATAGTCGGCGGCGTTTGCCAACAAATAATCGCGGGCAATCTGTTCACCCCGTTCGGGGGAAACGGAGCCGCCTTCGGCTGTACGGGCAATCGTATCGGAGGAGGTGGGGGCTTCGGCGGCGAAGGTCGCCTGACTATTTGTAACCCCGACTGCCAACAGCACAAACAAGAGGACAAATAAGGCACTGTTTCGCATGGACATGCTCCTTGTAGGTTGCCCGGTTTCATGCACAAACGGTTGCGTAATGGTCTGATGCGTGCCGAAATTTGGAATTCTACAACCCTGTGCATTAAAACAGAGCAAGAATGCGAATGGGCGCGGAGCGGGGGGGCTATAGGGGAAACGCACTGCGCGATGGTGGTTGCGACGGCGGCACTACTTTATGAAGGAATCCTAAATTCGTCAATTCCGGCGAACACAGATTCATCTACAGAACTGCATGGAAACGAACTCGATCTCGTGAAATCCATCCATAAAGTTGAGATATGCTCGGATGAGAGGCGTTTTGATATGGATTCTAAAAAAAATCAGCACGAATTGGATAGAAACGAAAGAAATTATGAGTTCGGCAGTTAAAGGTGTCTGTAGGGGCGTACCCTTGTGGTCGCCCGCCGTTAGGCAGAGAAATGAGAGCGGGTACAAGGCTTCCATTAGGGAATTATTGTTACCCTCTTTCTCGCTTAATACTCCAACTCTCAAATAAGCAGGTAATGGTAATAGGAGGCGAAACCGAGTTTCTGCCCTCCTTCCATCAAAAACTCGGTTTCTTTCTCACTTATTTACCGCAGTTTTTATGGCACTTAAAGTGCGTACCTTCTGGGAATATCTGTTTAGCGGCGGCGCACCATCGGTAAATAGAGCGATTCTGATAACACAGGTGTCGCCGTGATCGTACCGGGTAGCGGCGGGTCGGTAGGGGTTGCGGTGGGGGTTGTGTTTCCCGGTGTGCCGGTTGCCGTTGGTGTAGAGGAAGGAGCGGTTGAAATCGTAGGAGTACGACTGGGGGTGCGCGTAGGAGTAGGGCTGTTGGGGGATGTGGAAAGGGTCGGCGTAGGGGTAGATTGATTGTTGCCAAAGGGAGTATCCCGTACCCACACAGGACCCGCCGGGTCGCCCCCGTAGCGTACTTCTCCCCGGCTCGGTCCGCCCACTGCGCCCGAACTATCCACCAATTCATCCCCGCTTTCCTCATCCATGTGATAAAGAGCCATGGTGTGGCTATCCGTGGTGAACGGTTGGGTGGGGCGGGTAAAGGGGACCGTGTAGCGAATCCGATTGGAAACGCGCAACTCATCTATCAAGCCGCTATAGGATGGATATTGCGGTCCGGCATCGTGCTTTTCCGCCCCGATCACAAAATACGGGTCATTCACATAAAAAGTAGAGCGATCATCGCGGTGGCTAATGTCGCCGGAGGGTCCTGGTCCTTGAGCGTCTAATTCGCCATCCACCCAGATACGGAGTTGCCCCGCTTCGGAACGGGTAACAGCGATATGATGCCATTCACCATCCGTGACAATCTTTTCGCCACAAATCCCACCGCCATCATTCCCCCGCCCCACCCCGAACATGAGCCGCCCGCCCCCCAGCGATACCCCGTAATCGCCATAATCGCCGGGACCATAAATATCACGGTCAATAATAATGTTGCCGTAAATCCAGTTGTCCGTGCCGGTGGTACATACATCATTGGGGTTTTCTTGCGGTCCGGCTTTCATCCACCATTCCACCGTAAAATCCCCGTCCACATCTATCGGGCGATGGGGTGTATCCAATCGTATCTTTACCCGGTCAATATCCCCATACCCGTTTCCAAAAAATCGGAGGGAGGAGCCGTTTCCCTGTGGCGCGGCTGGGTGCGCCTGCGCCGAGGCGGTGAGCAGTAAAAGGGCGAGGGTGAGGAGGAGAAAGGAGCGCATGGGTCTATTTTGACGGTTGACACATTGGAGGGCAATGGCTATTATCGCATATATCTATTATTGATAAAGTGCGGGGGTGGCTCTGTTTTTTTCTCCTTCCTACCCCCGTTGGCTCCCGGAAATCGTGGCAACTCAGGTACAACCACCCCGTCGGCAATTGCCGATTGTTCAATTTTTAACCACTGTCATTGGAATTGTGATTCTGATTGCGGTCTTTAGTTTTGCCCGCACCATGCTGGATAATTACTGGTTGGCACAGGAAAAAGCCGAATGGCAGGCAAAAATTGATGCCGAACAAGCGGAATATGACCGCTTACTGCGCCAAAAAGAATTTATTGAATCCGATGCCTACCAGAGCCAGTTGGCGCATGAAATGGGGTTATACGCCCCCAACGAACGCCCGTTGGTCGTGGTACTGCCCCCTGATATGCAAGCCGATTTTCGGGAATTCGACCCCGTATTCCGCGAGGCGGACGTATATGAACCTCCCTACTGGCAACAATGGTGGCGGCTCTTCTTTGGCGAACGGGAGTAATTCTCTGTAGGGGCAACCCTTGTGGTCGCCCGATCGCCCGATTTCGGGCTTCTACATGAATATAGAAAGCGGCGCAGGGGTGGCACGGGGCTAAAGCACCCGTGCTAAGAGAACCAAACCTTAACGGGTTCATAGCCCCGGCGAGGCTTTATTTTTGTAATCAACATTAAGAAAATAATGCTGTAACGGGAATCGTTCCCCGTGCTAAAGCAACGGGGCTAATAAACACACGACAACTATGGCTTATTAGCCCCGTTGCTTTAGCACGGGGTGGGAGCGGTTACGGCATTTAACCCTTAATCTCCATCAAACCCCGTGTCCCCGTTACTACCAAATCCGCCCGCCGCGCCTGTGCAATCGTTTTATCGGGTACAAAATTCCATTTGAGGTAATGGAGGGCGAGGGCGCGTTCTTCATCTGATTCATCCGGTTGCAGAATTTGGTCGCAATACAAGGCGATGTCTTCAATAATCCGTTCGTATCGGTAATAAGCGATCCCAACGGGGTCAACGTCGCTCTCCCCGTACCCGCTATAGAAAAACATTTCCTCCGCATCAGCACTCTGCCAATTTCCCCATAACCCCGCCCCGATATACATCAAATCCCGTTCTTTGGGAGCCATCCGAATCGTATCCCAATCCACAATGTAAAGGGTGCCGTCTTCCTGTACCAGCCCGTTTCCGGCGTGAATATCGGCGTGGCACAAAACGAAGGGTAAAGAACGGGATTGCACCTGCCCGGCGAGCTGTTCCGTCCGCGTAATCATCTGTAGAAGTTCGGTTCGCTTTTCAGATAGAAAAGCGAACAGGTCTACAGTAATCGGGTCGGTAAAGGTGTCGCTATCGGTTCGACTCAGAAAGGCAGTAAGGGTGCTACGCCAGTGGGAGCTATACGTTTCGTGGGGTAAGTGATGCGCGAATTCAGGCGGAATTGGCGTGGCGTGGAGGTGCCGGAAGGCTCTGCCCATCTCATGCCATTGCGCCTCCGACAACGACACCTCGTATCCATTTTTGCCCTCTATGAAGGGATAGACCATAACCTTAAAGGCTCCCATTTCCGCCCATAGGGTATGGGTTCGGGTAGAGAGCGGCGTAATGAGGTGTGGAACCCCCTGCTCATGCAGAAAAGCCGGAATGATGACCGTCATTTGATTGAAGTCACCACTTCTTACCTTTACAAAATAATTGGTATGGTCTGCGCCCACCGCCCGATAGACAGCAGTATGGATGTCCGCACCGAGCGGAAGAAAGGTAATCTCCCGACAGGTAATGCCATAGGCACGCTCTAAAACATCAATAATGGTTGCGTCTGCAATATCCGGTTTATCCAGCATACCCGCTGTCCTACTCTGATTACGGTTGTAATTTATCTTTGGGCTTGGGCGGACGAATCCGTTTCACCACCTCTGCCCCACCTGCACGAATCCCATACCACGCCTGTTTCGACAGTGCGTTCACCACCCCCATCGGGGTTCGAGGTTGCAACCAGGGCAGAACCCCGTAAAACGCCAACCGTTCGGGTAATTTGCGCTTAAACTCTTCTTCGTTTGCCTGTGGTCCCCAGAACAAGGGGTAATGCTTTATCGCGTTTTCGTCGGGCTTTACCCACGACCAGCCGTTGTGTTCGCAACGCACCTTCGCCGCCGTCAAATAGGCATCATATTCCTGCTCTAACGAGGCAACCATATGCTTCTGCCAGCGCACAATATGCACCAATTCGTGCGCCAATGTTTCGCGCAACCATTCATCCCCCCACATATCCAACAGCACAATGGCGCGGAAGGGGAAGGGAAAGGCAAATGCCGCCCCGAACAAGGGTTTGCCAAATAGAATCGGGAATGGATGTTGCCGCACCCATGTCACCAACGGCGCACCGGTGGGGGTTGCCTCGATTTCGTCTAGGTATTTTTCAATGCGTGGGTGATATGCCATATGTCTACCTTCAATTCACTACAGAAAACTCAGAGAAAGGCGATTTACCTACCCCGTGGTCGTGTGGTAGGGGCATCGCTACGCGTATATGCCTTGTACCCATCGGAATGAAGAGCCATCTACCCATCGTTGAAGACCCGCTCTTGTTTTGTCCCAAAATGGCGTTCATGGTTGGGCAACGGCGGGCGGGTGTGCGCTCTGTAAGGGGAACTTCGCCATTCCGACCACCCGCCCCTACTCCAACCCATCATAGAAAGTTTGATTTGTGGGCAATCTTTAGTCATTTAGGGCGGTTTGTCGTTTCTGCTTTCCGCGTTCTGCGTCCCATCCCAATTATACCCATCTACCCCACCACCCGCAGAATCTCCTCCAGCAAATGCCCGTTGGTCGAAATCGCCTCGTCGCCGTAAGCGGTGGCATTCCCCTGCCAATCGGTAAAGGTGCCCCCGGCTTCCTGCAAAATGGGAACCAGTGCCGCACAGTCCCAAACGCTCATAATCGGGTCGAACATCGCTTCGGCGCGTCCAGTGGCAACCAGACAATGCCCGTAGGCATCGCCCCAGCCCCGTTGGGTTTGGGCGGCGGCGGTCAGTTTTGCCCACTGCTCCCCTTTGCCGTGTTTGGCGAACCCGGCACCGTCGGTATAGCCAATCAATGCCTGCGAGAGCGTATTGATAGAGGTGGTGCGGCAGGGTCGCCCGTTCCACATTGCCCCCAACCCGGTTGCCCCCGCCACGAGTTCATTCAATGCAGGGAAATTCGCCACGCCCACCGCCATCTCCCCTTCAATTTCCAATCCCACCAACGTAGCGTATAACGGAACGCCCCGAATGAAGGAGCGTGTGCCATCTATCGGGTCTAAAATCCATCGAAATGGGGCATCGGCGTTATGCTCTGCGCCAAACTCTTCCCCCACGATGGCATGGTCGGGGTACTTTTCCATAATCAGGCGGCGCAGTAGCTGTTCCGCCCCCTGATCGGCAATCGTCACAGGCGATTGGTCGCCTTTCAACTCCACATCAAAAACAGCCTGAAAGTATTGCAGGGTCAATCGCCCCGCCTGCCACGCCGCATCTATTGCAAAATCAAGGTAAGGTTGTAGGTTGTAAGCCATAATTTTAGGTATCGCTTGTTGATTGATAAGGTGTTTCCGGGATTCGTCACTGTTCTGCGTAGCTAACGCGGTGTATTGACAACAGATGAGGGTGCAGGAACGCCCCCTCTTGGGAGGGGGGAAGGGGGGTGGGTTGCTGTTTTCTCTGCTCCAATCTCTTTTGTCAATACAACGCGGAACTAGCGGAGGTACGTGCGATGCATCGTCAAAACTTTATTCCGAGTTCGGAAAGAGGCAAAAAAGAAGGCGGGTTTTTGGAACGCAACCCGCCTTCGTTGAGGAGTTAGAACGTCACAGGCAATGCCTGCAATCCACGCACTGTCATCGTGCTCCGCCAGCGCAATTGGTCGGGGCGGGCGGCAAGCGAGAGATGGGGCAGACGTTGAATCAAGGTTTGGATGGCGATTTGCCCTTCCATCCGCGCCAATGGCGCACCCAGGCAGAAATGGATGCCCTGCCCGAAGGCAAGATGGCGGTTCGGGTCGCGGGTAATATCCAACCCATCAGCGTTCTTAAACATGGTTTCATCCCGATTGGCAGAAGCCAGCACCGCATAGGTTAATTCCCCTTTCGGAATCGTAACCCCATGCCACTCGATTTCTTCCAGAGCATATCGTTCAGTCGCTTGCTCCACAGGCGCAGTATAGCGCAGAAGTTCCTCGGTAGCCGTGCGAATCAAATCAGGGTTGCGCCGTAACAATTCCAACTGGTCGGGATGTTCCAACAATGCCAACGTGCCGCTTGCAATCAGGTTCACGGTGGTTTCATGCCCTGCCACAAGCAGTAAAAAGACCATTCCCACCATCTCATCTTCGCTCAATTTATCCCCGGCTTCTTCCGCTTGCACCAATGCCGTAATCAAATCATCGCGGGGGTCGTTTTTCCGCAAACGGAATTGATTCCGCATATAGCGCATAAAGAAATAGAGCGAGGGCATCAAGCGCAGGATATTCAGCGCACTGGGAGAAGAGCCTAGTTCCAGCACGTCTTTGGTCCAGCGATGGAATTTAGGGCTGTCTTTTTCGGGAACCCCCAGAATTTTGGAGATGATCGTCAATGGAACGGGCAGAGCAAACTCCTTCACCAAATCCATTTTACCCTTTGCCTGTGCCTTATCAATCAGCGTATTGACGATTTCCTCAATTTGCCTGCGCATCTGCTCCATCATACGGGGCGTAAAGGCTTTATGCACCAGATTCCGCAATCGGGCATGGGCGGGGTCGTCCATATCCAGCATGTTTTGTTCCAGAGCACGGAACATTCCGGGCATCGCGTGGAGCCGATCCAACTGTTCAAGGTTCCGTGCTTTGCGGACTTCTTTGCTAAACCGGTTGTCTTTCAGCAATGCCAGTACATCCTCATAGCGGGTAACAAGTGTGACATGCCCGATATTCGCCATCGTGGTGCGATAAATCGGCGCGGACGTACGGAGGCGGGCGTAATAGGGAAAGGGATTTGCCTTAAATTCGCCACTAATCAGATTCACGGTCGGGAGCGGCATC
>CBKYSX010000011.1:0-17884 GCA_966690745.1 uncultured Ardenticatenales bacterium | reverse complement strand
CCACATCTATAGTATGGCGTAGAGGTAGGGTATTGTTCGTTTCATTTATTCCAATCAACCCCTTTTATTAATACACTAGCATCTGTACACCGGAGGAATAGTCATGCAACACCCGTTCGCCTTCCCTGCTATTGCCCTCATCCTCTCCTTTTCGCTCATGGCTTGCGCTCCTGCCCTGCCTACATCTGTAATGGTCGCGGCAACTCCCACCGCAAGCGCAACGCCTGCCATTGTCGCTACGTCAACCCTCACCCCCACGCTTCCAACTTTGCCAACCGAAACAGCCACAGCCACACCTGTTGCCGCCGAACCAATTATAGATGTATTCTCCGGAACGCTTACCCATCTGACAGATTTGCCTTCGCAGGGTTCCGATTTTCAACTCAGTCCCGATGAGCAGTGGCTAACCTATCTGGTGGTCACGCCACTTAGCCGTTCAGAAAGCCATCTGGTTCGTTTGGGCCCCGGCGCGGGTCCTCACCCGGCGACACTACGCCTCCTAAACATCGCAACGGGCGAAGATCGTGAAGTTACCACTGATTGCACCAATTTTCTTTGTGAATTTGCGTGGCTTTCGAACGGGCAAGTGTTGTGGCGGGATAAGGGGCAACTGTATTTATCTGACCCGGACGGACAAAACAGCCGTGACCTTGCCGCCCCTGATGCGGTGATCGAAATTTTGGGGATTACACGCAACGATACCGTTGTGGTGCGGAGTGCTGGTAGTTTATGGCTACTCTACTTGCCCGAAGGCAGATGGGATGCAGTGCCGGAACCCCAACCCGGACCTGCGCCCTCGGTTGAATTTACCCATCGCAATGATCGCTTGTATCTCAACGAAGAGGAAACCGTTGCTACGGTGGTCTACGACACCCCGCCCGGCGAATATCTTGCGGATACGGCGATTGTCCAAATCGCTCTGGAACCGGGCACTTCGTCCATCACTATTCTACCACCTACATTACTGGTTCCCTCTGAGTATGGCGGCAAACCTTTCTTACTCCCTGTTCCGCTGGTCGAATCCCCCTATTGGTTGCCGCCCCAGGCACCTTTTCAGGATGGGTCGCAACCGAAAATTACGCGCCTAATTGACGAAAGAACGGGTACACTCGTTCCTATTGATACCCTTATCACCCCGGGTACTGATTCTTTTTTCTCCGATATTTCCCTTTCTCCCGACCGTCGGTGGGTCGCTGTTTCTGCCCTGCCCGACCCTGCTACTTGTCCCCCGAACAGCGAATGTCCTTATGCTTATTTTTATCTTGCCCCGACCCATGACATCGAGAATGGAGTCTTGTTGGATGGCTATCTTCAGAATTGGAACCCACATACATCCGATCTGTTTTTCTATTCATCTGGTCTGAGCACCTCAAATCTGAAACAATATTCCATTGTGGATGGAACTGTAACCGAGCTTTTTGAGGTTCCGCCTGGTTCTGCTATCAACATCAAAGGCTCTGAAACGGTATTGATTGTTGCCTTTACCGAACCCGATTCTGGCGTTTTACAGGCATACCGTCCCGATATGACGCTGGTAGCGCGTGCCGCCACCCCGGAACAGTATTCCACCCTACTCCGTACAGAAGGCAACCGCCTCTATTTCACCAATAGTGACTTTTTTGGAGATAACTTGGCACTCTGGCAATGGGATGTCATCCCTTAATTCCTCTTGTTTATTGAAGGAGAACTATCATGAAGAAGCTGATGTGGGTACTACTTCTGCTATCACTTACTGTAACGGGCTGTGCCACTGATATACCTATGCCTCCTTCACCCACAATCATTCCAACCATGCCGCCTACAGAGACGCACACTCCGCATATCACTGCTAGGGCAACGCTTACGGCAACCCTCACCCCTACGCTTCCAACTTTGCCGACCGAAACAGCCACCACCACGCCTGTTCCGCCTACCCCGACCATCACCTCCACGCCTGTAGATGCAGGGGTTTTAACCTCGCTTGCCCCTTTGCCCGCCACCGTCACGCAAGTGAAAATGGGGTTTGGGGAGCGTTGGTTTACCTACCTCCGTCTGGATGAGCAACCCCTCCCTCGCTCTCTCGCCGCCACATTATTCGTGTTGGATAGTCAGAGCGCGACTTCATGGGAAGTAACATCTACCTGTCTGGATACCTATTGTGAATTTGTATGGACTTCGACGGGGCAACTGGTATGGTTGGAGGAGGGGGCGGTTTTTCTGGCGGATGCCGATGGGCAGAACAAACGTAACTTGAACGCTCCGACCACCATCACCGAAATTTTTGGCATCAGTGCTACAGATGTGGCGATTTTGCGGGGAAGCAACGGAACGGATTTATGGCGGCTCTATCTGCCCGACGGTACGTTTGACCCGATTCCCACCCCTCAACGCAACCGCAACCCGGTTCCCGACTTTGTAACGCAAAACGACCTGCTCTACTTCACGGAGGACAATACGATTGCGGGGCTGGCGTATGATATTACCCCCCGTACCTTTGATGGCGACATCCAGATTTTATCCATCCCCCTACAAGCAGGGTCAACCCCCACCTTGCTCGCCGTCGTTCCCCGTTTAGGGTATGGCGGACGGAGCGGACCACCACCCTTGCCGCCTGTTTTGTTGGCGGGAACTTCTTATTGGGTCACAACCGAAAGTGCCGTATTAGAAGATAGCAATGGAGCCTTTACCAGCTATATTGTGGACGTGGAACGCCAAAGCGTGGAGCCTGTCACTACTATCATAGGGGTTGATGAAAGGTATCGTGGATGGGCAATTGTATCACCGGATCGGAAGTGGTTGGTAACAACGCTATATCCCGATCATACCGATCCGCTCTCCGCTACGCTTGAACGCAAAACATATATTGCTCCTGCATCCAATCTTCGGGAAGGTCGCTTGCTTTCGGAAAAGATCTATATAGAAGGGTGGCAACAAAACCCACCTGCTATCTTTACCTATTACCGGGAGGATAAAATTGATGCCTTTTATTGGATTTCCTTAGAAACCAATCGTAAAAAATTGCTCTTTCCCGTCATTGCGACCTACCGCTATCCCACGATACTCTCAGCGACGAATATTATTTTTGTACAACCCTCTCAACTTCTACCCGTCCTACTGGCAGTTTCCCCCGAAGGCAACATCACCTCGATGACGACCTTGCAAGGTCACATCTTTCCCTTTGATGACCAAACAACGCGACGATGGGTATACCCCGTATACGCCACCGAACGTTGTGCCTATTACGTGGCGGGTGCGCCCAACCTGCCGGAACCCGATGAGCAGGCGTATTTGTGGAGGTGGGACATCTCGGAATAAGTTTGCATTTTATGAGGCGGGCAAGGCAGGCACCCAGAGCGGTGATGGAGCGGCAGACCGCACTACAGTTTGTGAAGTAGGAATCCATCCTGATACCGTTGTGCCGCGCCCATAGGAAGAAACCCATTCAATATCGCCATCACAATCTTCCCGAATCCGGCTTTGCATTGAGTGTAAGCCAAAGGTATCGGTCGCCGCCAGAGCTTCACGAATGTTAAATCCTTGGCCGTTATCCGTAATCTCAAAGTGAACTTTTGCCCCGTCGCGATAGACCCAAACCTTCACCAGGGTTGCCTGTGCATGGCGATGGATATTTTCCAGGGCTTGCTGAATGGTACGGTAAAAGGTCAGGCGCAATTCCGCTTGAACATACCGGTCTAACCCATCCTCAATCGTCGCGTCTACCTTAATGCCCGTGCGCCCCGCAAACCGGACAGCAAGTTCCCGCAGTGAGCGGGTTAAATTCATGGTTTCTTTCAGGTTATGGGGAGCCAAATCGGCGCGAATGCGGTAGAGGTCTTCGCTGACCATCACCGTATCCTCGGTGTAGGTATCCAGTAAATCATTGGCGTGTTCAATATCCCAACGATTCAAATGATAACGGAGCGTCTCTAAATGCAAGGGCATCCGTGTAAAATATTGTTGCACGGCATCGTGCAAATCCCGCGCCAGACGCATCTGAATTTTTTCCTGTGCCTGACTGATGATGTGGGGTATCCCGCGCAGATAGAGGATTTGTTGGGCAGTTACTAAAAATAGGGTTGCCTGTTGCGTCACCAGTTGCAAAATATCATCAAATTGTTCGTTGGGTTCCACCTCATCCCACCGGCGACTGGTGCATAACAGCCCCACCAATACTCCATTACTCGTTAAAAAGACAAGGGTTTCGGTCGCATCCGCCAGAGCAGTGGGAAGGATAAAACCGTCGGGTAAGGAGTCCCGTCCGGGGCGTAGAATCTCCTCCGGCAAAAAGGCAACGGACGTAGTACAGGGAAGCGCGGGGGGCAATTCAATCGCCCACCCCCCGGCACTCCCGTTCAACCGGAATTCACTACGGGGGGCATCCCATAAATACAGGACTGCCCGTTCCAACTCCATCGTTCCCACCAATTCGTCTAAAACTTTTTCGGGAATCGCGGCGGGGTTCTCAACCGCAAGTAACCTTTGCCCGAAACGGCGCACCGCATCGTAATCATACTGTTTGGTATGGAGCAACCGTCCGAAGGAGCCACGCAAATGTCCCTGCAACCCGGCAAGGATGGCAGTTGCAAAAATAACAAGGAACAAAATCCATGAAATGGCGGCATCGGTATCCGTCAGCCACCCGGGGTTTAGAGCGTAAATCACCGCCGCCACCCCGTTGGCAACAAACGCGCTAATGGTCAGTGCCACGGCTCCCAAAAAGATGGGGGGTGCGCCGCGAAAGGTCTGATAGCGGATAATCACATAGGCAAAGGCTATCGGGATACCCAATAGAAAAAAGCGGGTGTCCAGTGTGGCAATATGATGTTGGTCGGTATAGCTGATATTGATAGCTTTGAGCAGGCGGATAACAACAAACGGGGATGCCACCATGAACCCCACCGCCAGAATGGTGAGTTGGCGTTGCATCCGCCGTTCGCGCCATTGACGGATGGCTTCCCACATCAGCCGGAACAAAATAAACCCAAGCCCGCCCACATAAAAATACCACATCCGGTAAAACCCGAAGCTATCCAATTCCGCCGCCGTTCGGCTAAACCCATACGTCCAGCTCAAATAATAAGAGCCTGCAAAGGCTGTTGTAATGAGCAATGCAAATCCATAAGCCATACCCAATAGCATACGGCGGAACCGTTGCCAACGGGTCGGGAAGCTCAACCCGAAGTGTACAAACAACGCTCCTGATAGCGGACCATACATCGCCGTATTGATGAACATTAATCCCCGGTCTATCACCGAGGTGGATTCATACAAAGAGGCGTTTTCCAGGCAACGATTCAAGGCAAACAAAGCACAAATCAGCGCAAATATTTGATTTTGGGTATGGGTGGGGCGGCTTTGGAACACTACGAAGGCAAGTAACCAGAAAACAATTGCTAGCAACACATCAGGGGCTTTGAGATCAAAAAAATGGCGCACCGAAAAGGGAATTAATGCCACCCGCCGTTGAAAATCGGCTCCATCTGCATACCCGTCCACCATCGGGTACAGATTGCCCTCTTGTACCAATCGCAGGTACAACGCCCGTTCATCAAAGCCTTGATAAGGATAACCGCCAATCGTGTGGAGCGTTCCACTGGCGGGAAAGTCGTACACGCGCCGTGCGGTCCACCATGGCGGGGTACTGGCTTCGATGTTGTATTCGCCGATGATTCCGTTGTAAAACGTCATAAAACCGCCGAATGGCTGACCAATCATCCCGACCAATCGTGTAATGCCCCATGTCCCTAAAACAATCGTCAAAATTAAACCCACCAAAATTCCCATCTGCTTGGGTGAAGTCATCATGACCCCCTTTGGGTTCTAACGATGTAAACGCCTTTGTGTCAGGCGATTATGGAGTTCGTAGACGAGGATTGCCTTCGCCAACAATACATCCGGTCGCCATTTGCCCTGATGTTCATCACGGTGCAGGTCAACTTTGCTATAGATGATAGAAACCAAGTTTTCCACCGAGTGCGACGAGCTGTATGCCATTTGTATGGCTATTTCATTGTTGCTAAGACCATGGGCTACGGCGCGTGCCACCTCCATTTCTTTCGGGGTTAGGGCGGGGGGACGACCATCCAATAAATTGCCATGCAGGTGCTCTAATACCCGTTGCATATAAATGAGTTCGTTTGGCTCACAAAGATCAAAAATCAGTTGGATGGGTAGCGGAACTGTTGTAACCTCTGCATCTATCTGCGTCTTACCGATTTGCACATCTTCCAATGCCTGTAACAAATCGCGGGGGCGGCGACCTTTATGAAGATAGACCACCTTTCGCATTTTTTCGGTGGCAATCAAATGGCGTAATTCATCTCCGCGGTCCATATGTGCCGAAAAAATCACCACACCCGTATCAGGGTGCAATTGTTTACAATACCGGAGAAGCCCTAACCCCTCGCTCATCGCATTGTCGGCACTACTTCCGGGGCTGGGAGGAATCGTAATATCCAAAATGACACCATGATAGGTATGGGTGCTTAATGCGGTTCTGGCGGTCTGGGCATCGCCAACACATACAACAGCATAGCCCTGTATTTTTAGAAACTCAGCAATCCCCTGTTGGGTTAAAGGGTGATCTTCGACTAAAAGCAACGGTAATGATTCCGCACCCATTATTCCTCCTGCTCAACGAATTGAATGAATCTCTATCGCATTAAAACAATTTTTCCCTACAGGTGACAGGGAGTTTTCTCCTTTTTTCTCTAGGAGGGGACTCTCTGGAAGCTCCACTCCTTTTTTGATACGTTATGAATATTGAGCAATGACGCGCTACCTATAAGAATCTGGCTCATCGTATCGGCGTATCCACGCTTTCATCCAACGAGACGATATGAACCACATTGATTTTGCCGATCTTCTTGCCCATTTATTGCATGACGCAGAGCGTTCCGCCAGTTGGTTGGCACGCCGCCTTCAAGTTCATCCCTCAACGGTATCCCGTTGGTTGGATGGAACCGCTTTCCCCGCCTCCCTCTGCGGGGTAGATGATATTCTGTACGTTCTTAATATCACGGATGCCCAGATGGAACGTGACCTGACAAGGGCGTATCGGAACCATAAACGCAATCGCCGCCCACCGGTGCGCCGCTAATTCAATCTATCCTTAAACTCCATTATATCGGGCAATATCTCGTCCAAATCTACACCAAATCTATCCTACCTCTATGCTTTGCGGGTAATCAGAGAGAGCGAAAAGGACTTGCCATTTCATAGTTGGAAGGAAATCCGGGGTGGGTTGTCGTTAAACACGCTGTTGCCTGCCTTGCATTCCCTCCCCACATCTCTATACTTTCGCGGCTATGGCTACTTCCGCGCCCCCCTTACAACCACCCCGCGCCATCCCGTTATGGGAACGCTGGCGTATTGACGCACCCCGCCTTCGCTATTGGGTGATGACCGCTATCGTCGCACTGGTGGTGATTGCCCCTTTGATGCGGGAAGGGCTACCTGTTACCCAACGAGGATTGGTTCCACTTACTCCAGCACTCGCCGATGCGCTGGGCGAACCTGTTAACATCAATCTCCCTTTGCGCGTGTGGACGCTTTCTTATACACAGTCACTTGCCTTGACGACCATTACTATTGCATTGCTCATGGGGGCAGTGGCTTCGTGGCTATGGCGGGGGCATGGATGGTGGGTGGCAAGTCTCACCTTAACGCTTCCGGTTTTGATTAGCACGATATATCAACGGGGCGACCTCAGTCTTCTTTTAACATGGGGTTACTTCTTATTTTTTATCGTCCTTGTGTTGTATGTCGTTTTAGATCGAAAAACAGGGATGTTCCGCTTTTTCTTCTTTGCGCTTGTCGGCATTCGTACATTCATCGCTATCATTCAACTGGCGTTTGATTACATCGCCGCTCCGATAACGCCCCATCAACTGTTGCTGGATGCCTGGGCAGACCCTTTGAAATGGCGTGAATGGGTTGGCGCACCTTCTTTCCAAATCGGCATCGTGCCGCTTCTTTTGGGGGTACTGACCCTTGTTGCCGCCTTGCCCCATCGCCATCAACTGCCTGCCCGTCGTGCGCTGGGGTTGCTCGCTATCGCCTTCATTGCTACAGGGTTCACCCTGCTCCCCGGTCCGGGGTTGTTATGGTTGGTGCTGGCAGTAACCGCCTTGATGCTGGCAATTGGGGCGTTGCCTGTTCTGGATACCCGCTATGCCGCCCTGCCGGTGCAACTGGGGATTGTGACGATTGCGGTCGTCACGGTCTACCCTTATTTACAATCATCGTGGTTCGATCCATTGAATGGGCGGGAGGAACAAACTGTTTTCGGGGAGGAAATGCTCTGGTTGGCGCAGGTCAATGTGGAACGGGTTGATGATACGGTACTGGTCGAAGCGTGGTGGCAAACGCTGAAACCGATGCCGCAAGACTATTCCGTCTTTGTCCATTTTCTGAACGAACAAGGCACACTCGTAGCACAAGCCGACGCGCTATTGGTGGATGCGGAAGAGCAACCCACGACCCGTTGGATGGAAGGATATGTGGTGTACCGGAAATATGAGGCTGTCGTGACGGAGCCGATTCAAGAAATTCGGTTGGGGGTCTATGATGTTGCTACCTTGCAACGGCTCTCTACGTACAAGGTGGCACGGAACAATACATCCGGTAATCTGTTTCCTTTTTATGAGGATTATTTAACCCTGACTGACATCCCTTAATAACCATGTCCTATTTCACTCTCTATCTCTAACCTCTATCTCTATCGGGTCATTCATGCGCCGCCTTTTCTCCTTATCTCATACCCCTTACCTCGTACTGCTGATCCTCTTCTCTCTATTCGCCATCAGCCCTGCACTCAATGATGGCTACTGGTGGGGGGCGCATGATGCCCGCCATGCGGTCTATTTTCTCTTTGAATTTGACCAATCTATCCGTGACGGGATTCTCTATCCCCGGTGGTCGCCCGATTTTGCCTTTGGCTATGGCTATCCTTTTTTTAACATCTATGGTCCCTTTTCCAGCTACGTTGGCGAAATTTTCCATCTGGCGGGCTTCGATTTGGTTAGTGCCGTCAAAGCCGCCTTTACCCTAAGCATCGTGGCAAGCGGTTTAACCATGTATGGCTTTGTGCAACGGATATGGGGCGCAAAGGCGGGGTTTGTGGCGGGGGTAGCATATATGTATCTGCCCTACCATCTGGCAGATGTCTATGTCCGCGCCGCGCTTGCCGAAAGCTGGGCATTGGTCTGGTTTCCGTTGTTGTTCTGGGGCTTTTATGAATGTGTAGTCAATCCGACCCCCCGCGCTATTGCCCTTACTGCCGTTGCCTACGCCCTGCTTTTTGTTTCCCACAACGGCTTGTCCGTGCCGTTTACCTTCTTACTGATGGCGTGGATTGCCTTCTGGCTGATCGCAGATCGGGTTCCCGATGGCAAATGGTGGGGGATTCGCTGGCGCGGGATTGTAGGGGCGGGGTCGGCGGCGGTCCTAGGGATTTTCGTGGGGGGGATTTTTATTTTTCCGTGGTTGCTTGAATACCAATATATCAATGCCGACCAATGGTTACAGGGCTATTTCGCCTTCCCCGACCACTTTATCGAACTGTGGCAACTCTTTTCCCCGTATTGGGGTTTTGGCATTAGTGTCCCCGGACCCAATGATGATTTCCCGATGCAGTTGGGAATTGTCCATGTATTATTTGCGGTGGGGGCATGGCTGGTGGCTTCCCAAACCGCCCCACAACGCCACACCCGCCTCTTTCTAACGTTGGCATTGTTGGGCATCATCTGCCTCATGCTCCCCATCAGCCAACCCTTGTGGTTCTCGCCTATAGGGGATTTGGTGTTGAAACCGATGCAATTCCCGTGGCGATTTCTGGTGTTGGCAGGGTTCGTTTTGACAGCCCTGACGGGGGCAATTGCCCAAAACGCCCCGCGTTGGCTGGCATTGGTGTTGGCGATGGTTGTGGTGGTGGGGTCCTATGACTACGTGCGGTCGCAATATATTGACCCCGCCGAAGGTCCTGTCAGCCATGCGGCATTGATGCGCTTTCAACAAAGTGCGGGGGAAATGACAGGTCAAAGCGTGTGGGTGACGCTGGATAACATTCCCGAATGGTCGCCCCTTGCCGATGTATGGGTGAGTGGCGGCACTGTTACCTCCCGCTTTGCCTACGATGAAGGGATGCAGGCGGCAGTCATCGAAAGTGCCTCCTATTACGAAATCACCGAAGTGAAATCCGACCAACCCCAGACGATTCGCTGGATGATTACCTATTTTCCGGGGTGGCATGTGTACCGCCTCGACCCGACCACCAATGAGGTGTTGGAAGAACTGCCCATTACCCGCGCCGAAGATACCGCCCATATTACGGTCAATGCCCCGGTGGGCATATATCGCTACCTTGTCCGTTTTGAAGACACCCCCGTCCGTACCTTTGGCAAAGCCAGCACGGTGATCGGTTCGCTGATAGTAGTGATAATGCTACTTCTTCCTCTGCTTCGCCGTGCCCGTTCGACGACTACCCCGTAACCATCAACCTTAACACGCCGATTGCACCGTTGGCTCTACGCTTGCACAATCTTCCAGCCTTTCACAATTACAAGTGAGTGTCTGTTCCAACAACGCTTTCATTGCCTGTACTCTGGTGAGGAGTACATCCATTTCGACAATCTTTTGCGTGGCAAGGATCTGCCAGCGTTCCGAAGGGGGCGTATTCACCGGAAAGTCATGGAGCAAAGCGTGAATCTCCGCAATGGTAAACCCTGCCTCTTGAGCCAGCCGAATTACCCCTAATTTCTGCACAATTGCTCCGTCATACCGCCGTCTGCTATTGACCCGTTGCGCGGGGGGCAACAACCCGATGCTCTCATAATAGCGAATGGTAGAGGTTGCGACCCCCACCTGCCCTGCGATTTCCCCAATGGTGAATCCTTGCATTTTTCCCTCTTGACATCAAGTACACTTTAAGTTCTACACTCTACTGTACGGTGGGAGATGCCCGATGTCAACCCGAATCCTCTTGATCTCTTTCGGAGGGTATTCCCTACCAACGATTCTTATTGTGGTTGGCGAGCCTGATAATCCGTGTCACGCTTGCCCCGATTCAGGAGGTGTAATGGGACGTGATAAAGCCGGTGATATTCATTTGAAAGCAACAGAAACAACCGGTTGTTGCCGCACCACCGACGAAGGTGGGCTAGTGTGTGATGTTACCAAAGCAGGGCACGCCGGGGGGTGTGGCTGTAAAACGGAAAAAGAAGGCGAGGTTGTGCCTTTCCCCGGACAGGATACATCCGAAGCCCCGACCTCCATAAGACAATCCCTGCGCGGCGGGGTGATGATGGGGGTCGCCTGCCTGACAAGTCCCTGTTGTACGCCTCTGCTGGTTCCGCTGTTCCTGGCACTGATTGCCGGAACTCCCCTTGCACTATGGCTCAATCACTATCTCGGTTGGGTATATGGTGGGCTGACCCTTATTTCCATCGTGACATTCCTGTTGGGAATGCACGAATTTGGCAGACGCATCTCTGCCCGTTCTGCGTTAATTCCCTCTACTACCATTTCAATCACCCCTGTACTAGGAGAAACCAACCCTCATGCCAACTGATGCTACCACCCCCATAGCCTGTAACTTTATGGCGATTGCGCCGGAGGTACGGGAACCTCATAATCGCAACGTGGAACAGATTTTTGCCTCGGTATTGAATATCCGGGAGCTGGCGGATGGCTATGCGTTCCGGTTGCCGCTTGAAAATGCGATGCTCTATCAAACCGTTGACTTTATCACTAACGAGCGGCTCTGTTGCCCCTTCTTTACCTTTACCCTTGTTGTAGGGGAGGAACTCCAACTTCAACTCACCGGGTCGGCAGAGGTGAAAGCCTTTATCAAGCAGGAATTGGTAGAACCGTTGCAAAACAACGGAACCCTTCCCGATATTGCGGAATGGGTTGCCGCCCGCACCCCGCTCGGCTAATATGGAGGGACGACGCTTGTAGTCGCTCTGTTGTTGCTTAAAGTATTTGCAAAAACATAGGTATCAATACAGGGGTGTGTCATCGGAATGAAGCACCACCCCACCATCGTTAAAGATCCGCCCACGTTCCAAAATGGTGCATGGGTGTACGGCAACGGCGGGCGGGTGTGCGCTCTGTAAGGATAATAACGCCATGCCGACCACCCGCCCCTACCACCCTTTGTATCATATTGCACCCGTTTGATTGGTGGGTAACCCTCATCTCTTTAGGAGGGGGTTAGGGTGCTATTGTCTTTACACCGCATGAAAGAAGGCTAGCGATGGCAGAGCTTGTAAGAGCTGTAGGACTGTTTGTCGTAACCGCGTTTGCCGAATTGTTAGGCTCTTATCTGATGTTTTTATGGGTGCGGCAAGGCAAAAGCGCGTGGCTGGCAGTGCCATCTATCACCAGCCTGATTCTGTTCGGCTGGCTCTTAACCCTTCATCCCGGAGCCGCCGCCCGTACCTATGCCGCTTATGGCGGGATTTACGTGGCTTCATCCCTTTTCTGGCTGTGGTGGGTGGAGGGGCAATCTCCTACACGCTGGGATATGGTAGGGGGAATCATCATTTTAATCGGAGCCATCATTATCATTGTGAAGGGGCAAACCGCGCCTTAACCTGTAAAATGAAGAATTTCCCTATTGACATGGCTATTTACCCTTGTTATACTGCCCGCGATATGCAAGCCCAACCACGCAGTGTTACCCTCAATTCTATGGCGATGTGTTGTTGTATGTGTCACCTGATTCAGGTCGGTACGCAACCACAGTAGCCTAACTTCTGTTGCCCCCGAACCCTGAATCAGTCAGGGTATCGGGAACACCAGGCAATACAAGCCGTCTTTTGAACGCTCGGAGTCCCCCTCCGGGCGTTTTTTTATTTTCCTTCCCCATCCCGATGCAAAGAAGCACCGAACCCACCCGAAGGGTGGTGAACCCAGCCATTGCTGTGTTCGCCGCCCGGAAATGCGCCGAGGAGTGTGGCGATGACCGAGAGAAGCGATAGCCGGACGGTACAACCCGAACCCACATGGGAGTTGGTTCGCAAACGAAATAATGTGGAGCGGTTGAAGCATGAAAAACACCCGTTGCAGGTGATTCACGATATTCCCCGTTTTATTGAAGGGGGCTATGAAGAGGTAGCAGAAGAAGATATTGTACGCTTACAGTGGTACGGGCTGTATCACGACAAACCCAAAACCGGAACCTTTATGTTGCGGGTGAAAATTCCCAACGGGATTCTGACCCCGCATCAACTGCGTATCATCGGGCAGTTGTCGGTGAAATACGGGCAAAATTTTGGCGAATTGACCACGCGCCAGAACATCCAACTCCATAGCATTGAATTATCCCATCTGCCCGATTTGTTTGCCACCTTAACCTCTGCCGGATTGCCCACCGTTGGCGGGTGTGGCGATACGGTGCGGAACATTACAGGCTGTCCGGTGGCGGGGATTGACCCCGACGAACCGTTTGATGCTCTGCCGATTGTGGAGGAAGCCGCCACCTTTTTCTATGGCAACCCCGACTATTCTGACCTCCCCCGTAAACACAAAATCACGATTGCCAGTTGCGTCCATCAATGCAACGCCCCCGAAATCAACTGTATTTCGCTGGTAGGTGTGGTGCAGGAAGGGCAAGCGGGCTTTGCCGTAAAAATAGGGGGCGGACTTTCAACATGGCCCAAATTTGCCGATGATTTGGGCGTGTTTGTCCCGGTGGCGGATGTTATCCCTGTCTTACGGGCGATTATTGATGTCTGGAAAACCGACCTGAAATATCGCACCAGTCGCGTCAAAGCCCGGCTGAAATTTATGGTGCATGATGTTGGTGCGGCGGCATACCGCCAACGGGTCGAAGAAAAATTAGGCTATCGTCTGGCGGACGGGCAGGTGCCGCTTGCGCCCGAAATCGAACATGACCATATCGGGATTCACCGCCAAAAACAGAAAGGGCTTTTTTACGTCGGCTTCCCCGTCTATCTGGGGTTGTGCAATGGCGAACAGATGCAACAAATCGCCGATATTGCCGACTCCTACGGCGGTGATATTCGTTTGACCCGCCGCCAGAATTTTATTCTGACACATATTCCCCACGCCCGTCTGAAAGAAGTCCTTGCCGCCGTTGCAAAGGTCGGCTTCCCCGTCACGGTGAATCCGATTCGCGCCTCCAGCATTGCCTGTACGGGCGAACCCTTCTGTAACTATTCCGTTGCCGAAACCAAAAGCAAGTTGAGCGAAATTGTGGAACATCTGGAAGGGGTGTTTGGCGAACAGGTGGCGGGGCTACGCTTAAATCTGGATGGATGCCCCCATGCCTGCGCCCACCATTGGATTGGGGATATTGGACTGCAAGGAACCACCTTGCGTGAACGGGGAGCAGGCGGCGAACGGCTTCGCGGCTACGAAATTTATTTGCGGGGCGGGTTGGGTCGCCATGCCGCCATTGGCAAAGCAGTGGTGCGGCGCGTCCCTTCCGAGGTTGCCCATCAGTACGTCGAACGGTTGGTCGGGGCATACTTATCCCACCATCAGGAAACGGAAACCATGCAGGCTTTCTTCACGCGCCATAGCGATGAGGAATTGGTAGCGATAGCAACAGGAGAAAATGCTTAATTGTTGCATGTTACATATTGCATGTTTTCGCGGAAAATCGGTTCGCGTCCGCCCCGCCCTAAAGGGACGGGGCTAATCAATACAGGTGTTTATTAGCCCCATCCTTTAGGTTGGGGAAGGTGGTTCAGTACATCCTCCTCTTTAATAGCACAACCGATTTTCGACGAATCCATGCACCACGCATCACGCAACAGGCAACAATTTTCGGAGAGAGCATGACCACGATAGAACGCGAATTACTGGATGAGTGGGAAGCCGGACAGTTAGCCATTGAATTTGACGGCGAGTCACCGGAAACGGTGTTGGAATGGGCATTGGAACGGTGGGGGTCGCGGATTGCGCTCTGCACCAGCTTTCAGGCAGAAGGCATGGTGCTGTTGGATATGGCGTGGCGGATTGACCCGAACGTGCGGGTCTTTACCGTAGATACGGGTCGTCTGCCTCAGGCAACCTATGACATCATGGAAACCGTCCGTGACCGCTACGGGATTCGAGTGGAATCTTACCTGCCCGATACCCGCGCCGTAGAACGCATGGTGAACCGTTTCGGTCCGAACCTTTATCTTCAATCGGTGGAGGCACGGCTGTTTTGTTGTAATGTGCGGAAAGTCGAGCCGATTCGCGGCGTACTGGAAACATTGGATGGCTGGATTACCGGCTTGCGCCGCGACCAATGGGCGAGCCGTTCTAACATTCGCAAAATCGAAATTGACCACGACCATGGCGGTATTGTGAAACTCAGTCCCCTTGCCGATTGGGACTATGACGAAGTGTGGGATTACATTCGTAGCAACGATGTTCCTTACAACGCGCTTTATGATCAAGGGTTTACCAGCATTGGCTGTGCGCCCTGCACCCGCCCCACTGCCCCCGGCGAAGATTTGCGGGCGGGGCGATGGTGGTGGGAAAAGAATGCCCCCAAAGAATGTGGCATCCACTGCCCCATCGAAACGGGAGGCTTTGAGCATCAGTTGGAGGCTATTGTGGGGAACGGAACCCATTCATAGTGCATATTGCATGGTGCATAAACGACAACGGCAACAGCTTCTACTTAGGATTGCCGTTATGCAATTGAGGTACAGATGGCACTCAAAATAGATTCAACCCTGCAAGCGATCTTGCTGGAAGAGATAGACGGATTGACGGCAACCCTGCATGAACCGGAAGCGCGGGTGCGCTATCTGACCCTGCGGGAGGCGATAGTGGCGGAACAGGTGGCAGGGGAAGTCTTGCCCACCCTTGAAACCTTCCTCGATTTGTTGTTGCGAAGCGGACGGGTGCGCCACATTCACGGACCGCAAGCCGAACAGAGTGTAAACCGCCTCTTTAATCAAACGACAAAGGGAGCCGGGATTCAGCAAACGACCACCAACGTCAATACCGCCCTTGCGCTGTTAGAAGGGCAAACGATTGAAAGCCTGAAATTTTCGCCCAAAAGCCCCGGCGTAATTCGCCTGACCCTCGACACCGACCAATGCGAATTGACCCTCGAAATCAACAGCGATGGCGTGTGGCTGGAAAACGTGGCGGTAGGAATCTGAAAGGCATTGCATAGTCCATATTGCATAGTGCATAAACGGCAGTTTGATGAACCCTGTCTTGCCGTTGTCGTTTATGCACTATGAGATATGCAATATGCAGTCGTATCTCTTATGGAACCCATGCGCTATTACCCCGTTTTTCTGGATTTACACGCTCGCCCCTGTGTCGTGATTGGCGGGGGAACGATTGCGGAAGGCAAAGTCGAAGGGTTATTGGCGGCGGGGGCGACCGTAACGGTGGTTTCCCCTACACTGACCCCGCTTTTGCAGAGCCTCGCTGATGTCGGGGCAATTACCTATCGCGCCCGCGAATATGAAACGGGCGATGCGTCAGGGGCATTTCTGACCGTCAGTGCCACCGACGAAAAGCAGATTAACGAACAGGTGTGGGCAGAGGCGAACGCGCACCAGCAATTGGTAAACGTAGTAGATGATGTTCCCTTTTGTAACTTCATTGCCGCCTCGTTGGTGCGGCGTGGCGATTTGACCATTGCGATTTCGACCAGTGGCAATGCCCCCGCCCTCGCTGTGCGTCTGCGCGAATGGTTGGAGGGGGAAATCGGCAACGAATATGCCCACTTCTTGGAATTGGCGGGAACCATTCGTGCCCCGCTTGCCCGAAAATTTCCCGCTTTTGCCGAACGCAAACGACGCTGGTACGACCTTGTAGATTCCGACGTGCTGGAACTCCTGCGGCATGGCGATGAAGCCACCGCCCACCATCGGATAGAAGAAATTATGGGGGTTGCGCCGGTAACAGCACGCGGGACGCAAGCCGCAGAAACAACTACAGAGTATTGAGTAGTGGGTATTGAGAAAACGACTTTGCCTTATTCCTCCTCCCAAGAGGGTTCACGACACGACAGAAAATATGTGCAAAGGATGGAGGGATGGGAAACCGGTTCTCCCCGCTCTAAAGAGGCGGGGCTATAGACCCGTCATCTGCGAAACTCTGCAAAGGACGGGTCTATAGCACGGTCACTTTAGTGCCGTGTCCCCGGTTCCAATGCTTGTATACATCCTCTCACCAAAAGTGTCGTGTTCTGAACCATCATGGAGAGGGGGTTAGGGGGTGAGGTTGCCGTGTTCTCAATACTCAATACCCGCTACTCCCTTCAGGAATTGGAATGAATACCGGAATTGTTTACCTCGTCGGGGCGGGACCCGGCGACCCCGACCTGATTACAGTCAAGGGGTTGAAATGTTTACAACATGCCGATACGGTGATCTATGACCGTCTGGCGAATCCCGCCCTTATAGATGAAGCACCGCCCGCCGCCGGACGGATTTTTGCCGGGAAAACCCCCGGACACCATACCCTGACCCAGTCGCAAATCAACCACCTGTTGGTGGATGAAGCACGACAGGGCAAAACGGTAGTGCGCCTCAAAGGGGGCGACCCCTTCGTTTTCGGGCGCGGTGGCGAGGAAGCACTTGCCTGTGCGTTAGCGGGCGTGCGCTGGGAAGTCGTGCCGGGGATTAGCAGTGCTATTGCGGTTCCGGCTTCTGCCGGAATCCCTGTTACGCATCGCGGTGTGGCGGGGTCGTTTGCGGTGGTTAGTGCCGTCTCTAAAGATGGGAAGGACACCCTGAACTGGGAGGCGTTGGCACAGCTCGATACCCTTGTGGTGTTGATGGGTGTGGAACGTCTGCCCTATGTGGTCACGATGCTGGAACGGGCGGGGCGTTCATCGAATACGCCCATCGCCATCATTGAACGGGGCACCACCCCTGACGAACGGGTGATCACCGGAACCCTCGCTGATATTGTG
>CBKYSX010000010.1:0-18276 GCA_966690745.1 uncultured Ardenticatenales bacterium | reverse complement strand
TGCGGAATTATGGCGGAAAGCACGATGATTGAAATTGTCCTATTAGGCGTAGCGCAAGATGCCGGAGTGCCGCAGGCAGGCTGTACCTGTGAAAATTGCGTTGCCGCCCACCATAACCCTGCTCTGCGGCAATACGCCGTAGCAGTGGGCATGATTGACCATACTACCCACCAACAGTGGTTGATAGATGCCACGCCGGATATTCGCTTTCAGTTACACCCGTTGGGGTCGCCCATATCCGGCATCTTTCTAAGCCATGCCCATCTCGGACATTACACCGGATTACTCCATCTGGGGTATGAAGCGTGGCACAGTCGGGATATTCCCGTCTACGCTTCGTCGCAAATGGCAACCTTTTTGCGGAACAACGCTACTTTCTCCGCATTACTGACCCGTCGCAACATCGAACTTTTCCCTTTTAGAGATAGCGAAACGCTCACCCTTTCGCCTTCATTGTCCATCACCCCTATTGCGGTTCCCCATCGCGCCGAATACACCGATACCTACGCCTTTATGATACGTGGACCCAACCGCACGCTCTTTTATTGTTCCGACATAGATTATCTCGTATCCGACACCTTTGATATTCGCCCCTATATTGCCCAAGCCGACATCGTTCTGCTGGACGCAACCTTTTACAGCCCCGCCGACCTGCCGGGGCGTAACCTCAGCGAAATTCCCCATGCCTACGTTGTAGACACGATTAAGATGATCACCCCTCCCCCGCCCGAAGCCATCTTCATCCACCTGAATCACAGCAACCCGCTGTGGCGACAAGGATCGGAACGATTGCGGGTCGAACAAAGCAGTTGGCAAATTGGTACCTTCGGGCAACGCTGGGTGATATGACAGTTTTCGTCGGTATGCCCGCAAAACGTATATTTGCATGGCGGGATATGTGGATAAGTGTCGGTTTTATGTCGGGATAGACCCACCCGACAATGTACGGCGGAATGACGGTACAAATGGCGTGATTGTGGCGGAAAGGGGTTTGAACCACCAAACCACTTTCTAACGGATGGCGGAATATGGCTCTCCGTGGCGGGATAGTGGCGGGATGTATTTTTACATGACGGGATGGTGTGGATAACTTTTGCGCTATACCATCCTATAGACAGTAACAATGGCGGGAATCCGTTGTCCATGTCGGATTTCTGTCGGCTACTCCGTCAAAATGACGGATTGTATTTTTACATGGCGGGGAGCTGTGGATAAGTGGTGGAGAAATGGCGGGGATTCCGCCATCAGCCGGGTTCACTGTCCGATTCGTGTCGGTTTTGCCGTCAAGCGTGGCGGAAAACGTGTGGAAAACGTGTGGAAAATGTCGTAGTGAAAAGGAAATGGCTCTAGTAGTGGACTTCGCATTTCCATACTACACAAGATGTAGTGTCGGAAAGCGAAAAAAGAAGGCGGAAAGCTGACGGAAGCTCCCCCTTGAGTGTGGCGTATCCCATCGTTAAGATTAGACAATACAAAGGGAGCAGAGTCTCTCAACTCTGCTCCCTTTGTTCGATATTGGGTTCGGCACCGCCTGCCAACGGTTGCCCGCCGAAACCTCCGACAATCGCGGGAGCTGCCACTCCTGCATTCTGCCGTTTAACGCCTACTAGTGTAGCAAACTTGTACGCACCGCGTCAAGTAGGTAATAGTGGGGTAGGGGGAACTTTTTCTCTTTTCCTACGCTCAATCCACCCGCACACTGGTTTGTCCGCACCTTTTGGGTATGAATTCCACCTTTTTCACGGTATCGCCGAGCCACGAACTCACGTACAACCATATAGTTAAACCGCATCGGCGGTGGGCATTTTCCTATTATTTTCTGCAACGATGGTTGCCCCAACTACATCCCCAACAGGCAATGCTCATTCAGGTTCTGCGCCAATCCTCCTGGCAAAATGGACGACCCACCGGGGGCTGTCAACTCACCAATGCCACGCTCTGTGCTCATTTGGGCTGGTCGGACACCAGTCATAAGACCTTGCTCGCGGAATTGGAACGCCCCTATAGTGATTGGTTTATCACCCGCGAACGCACCCGTAAACGGCACGTTACCGAGGGGCATGGCGTGGAAGGCGCACCCCGCTATCGGGTGCAAATGGATGACCCTTTAACCCCCCGCGATCAGGCGGCATTGACGGCATTACTGGCAAAACACCATCCCGCCACCCCTTACGCCGCCGCCGAACTGCTGGCAACTCTTGCCCAACTGCGTACCCGTGAACTTTGGGAACAATTGGACGCACAACCAACCACCAGCTTGCCTGGCAACCCGACCACCGTTGCCGCGCTTGCAAGCAAGGTATGGTCCCATATACCACTGTCACAATTAAACATCCATAAACCCTTTGTGGAATGTGCCGAGCAACTGCAATTGCGAATTACAGGCGTAGGCTATGCCCATATGGAATTAGATTATTTACTGCGGGGCTGGCTACCCACGCTGGGCATTAACAATACATGGCTGGTCATCGCCCTCCGCGCCCGCTGTTTCCACGACCCCCAAACGGGCGAAACGCGGGATATTGCCGTGGTTAGCCGTCGTGACCTAGAGAAGCAATTAAATATCCCTGAACGCACCTTCAGGCGCGTTCTGCGGGACGATGCAACCCTGCCCCTCTTTGCCATAGCCCCGGTAGGCTATGCCATTAATCCGCAAGAGCCACGTATCATCCCCCATCGTGGCGATCTGGCGTTCCATGTGGCATACCCTTTACTTCCCATTGCACCAACCGACCGTGCCGCTTATGAACAATTGTTATTAAGCGACAACGCCCGCTTATCCACAAGCGGACAACCAACCCGTCTGATGGCGGTCATTCAACCCGCCTCAACAGGCAAAGTTATTCACAAGCGGACAACCAACCCGTCTGATGGCGGACAACCAACCCATCTGAATGAAATAGAAACGGTCAAAACACCCGTCTCAAATCGGCAATATAACCCGTCTGAAATGGCACAAAGCGGACAATCAACCCTGCTCAATGCGGTCATTCAACCCGACATTCCTAAAAGCTTTCAAACGCAACCAGCTCAAATCTCAAAAACCCAAACCGACCTACCACCTTTGGGAGGGGGAAGACATGAAACGGAAAAAGCAGAAATTCGCCGTTTGCTTGAGCCATTCAGTATTCAAGGCATTGCATCCATTCTGCAAAACCCGACTTTAACCGCCAAGGATGTTCAAGGGTGGATTTATCGTGCCAAAGACGAAGTAGAACCTGTACAAATAGGCGGCTATTTGTTTCGTCGCTTACGGGTGAATAGCGAGATGATTATGGATGACCCGTTACCGCACCGCTATCGCTTGATGGGTACAATCAAACCTGATGAAACTGGGCTGTTTGAGGAATGGTGGCTGGAAGAACTATCGCCGCCCCCGTTTATGGATGATAGTCAACGGGAGCGGTATGGGGCTTGGTTACAGATAGCCAAACATGAAGAAGGCAACCCGGATCGCCCCGATTTCTCTGCCCGCGCCCGCTTTCGACGCGAACTTGCCCGTTGCTAACACCCCATGAAACCGGGTTTCTGCCCTGTTATCTATAGAAAACTCAGTTTCTTTCTTAAACCCCATACTCGCATTAATCACTCTTAGAACCTGAAATAACAATTCTACTCCTGAACCGTCACCACAATCTTTCCAATATTCTGGTTCGCTTCCATATAGCGGTGTGCCTCTGCCATCTCCGCTAAGGTAAACGTACTTTCATCAAGTACGGGATGAAAACGTCCGCTCTCAAATTCAGGTAGTACATTCTTAGCAAAAGTGGATACCAATGCCGCTTTTTGCTCTGCGGTTCGGTCACGAAGCGTTGAACCATGCAAAGACAACTTTTTCGCCATCAATATCCCCAGATTTGCCTCAACCGTACTACCTCCCATTAATCCCACAAACACCAACCGTCCCCATAACGCCAACACCCGTAAATTGTCATTCCAATAAGGTGCACCCACAAAATCCACAATGACATCTACACCATAGTTATTAGTTATGTCAAGTATGCGTTCGGCAAAGTTTTCACTACGATAATCCATTGTATAATCTACGCCAATCGCTTCTAATGCCGCTAATTTCCCTTTGCTGGCAGTGGTAAAAACCGTAGCCCGATACCATTTTGCCAGTTGAATCGCGGCAGTACCCACGCCGCTTGCCCCTGCATGAATCAATACATTTTCTCCCGTTTGAAGTCGCCCGATTTCAATCATATTGCTGTAAGCCGTCAACCAGGCTTCGGGAATTGCCGCCGCCTCTCGAAAAGAAAGTTTGGCAGGAATCGGCATCACTGTACCCTCATCTACCGCAACCTGTTCGGCATAACCACCCCCTGCCAGCAATGCCATCACTCGATCCCCTACTTGATATTTACTGACGTTTGCCCCCTTCGCCATCACCCGCCCCGCAACCTCCAGACCGGGATAAGGTGGTGCGCCTGTTGGGGGGTTGTATCGCCCCATCCGTTGCAACAAATCTGCCCGATTTAATGCGGTTGCCACTACTTCAATGACAATTTCATTGGGTTGAGGTGTAGGGTTAGGAACATCTTCCATTTGAAGCACATCAGGGGTTCCGTAGGAGGTGATAATAACTGCTTTCATGTTCTCACTTTATGTCAATAAGGTGTGCTTTTAGAGACTGATAATCCCGCCATCTTCCCGACAAAAAAGGCGGGATTCCGACATAGAGTATGGTTGAAAGGACTACTGCGACTATTCCAATTTTTCGAGTAAGCCCCGCAACCGATGAATTCGTCGTCGAGGGGTATTGGCACGTTTACTTCCCCGCGCCGCATCATCAAAAGAGCGCAGTTGAACTTCCAAATAAACCATCAACTGATTATCAGAAAATCGTTCGCGCAGTTTTTCATACCACCCTGCCGCTTTAGTGAGGGATCGTATCAACCGTTCAACTTCCTCATCAACGCTTAGATCTGTTTTGGCAGAAGAGGCTAATTTGGTTGAGGTTTCATCTATTACGATTTCTTCAACAAATTCCGCTTCCTCGTGTCGTCGTAACGCGTCTACATCACGGCTGGACAATCCATGCGAAATGATCGTTTCAATCATTGCCCGTTGCGTTTCGGGGCTTTCATTGAGCAAAGGACGCAGTTGTGCCTCATTCAACCCTTGTTCTTTGGCGCGGGCAAGTACCACCCCATCCAAATCTTTCAATAATTGAAGGTGGCGTTGAATCTGGCGGGGGCTGGCGGGTAATTGTTGCACCACACTTTGTCGCCCCCGTAATCCTCGTGTGGCGGCGCGGCGGTAGGCTTCGGGCAATTGAAGTTGCCCATTACGAATACCGGGGGGCGGTCCAGATATCTCATACCCCGCATCCTCCGCAAACATACTCGCATAGGCAATCGCACGGTCTACAGCGGAGGGATAGGATTGACGTTGTTCATTCTCTGCAACCTGTCGCAAACGGGAGGGTGACGAAATGGCAACGGCGCGAATATAATGCGGGTCTTCTTTCCATTCATTTTGAGAAATTGCGAGAGTATCAGGGTCATTTTCGGATAACCACCGCATCAATTGGTATGCCCAATATCGCCCTTCACCCGTTTCAATTAAATACCGGTAGCCACTGGGTAGGTTACGTTCTGGGTAAATCGTAATGGGCGCAACCTGCCCTTCCGCAAGAATGGAATGAGCAAGGTCATAGGTGACTTGCCACGCTTCATCCAGTGCAGGATTGGTTTGACTGGTGCGGGTTTGATAAATAAAAGAAAGCAAATCTTGGGCATCCCATTCCCCTAAATAAAGTCGTTCCAACGCTTCAATATCAATCGCCCATCGCAACCGCCCCTGATATCGATCCGGCAAAATTTCGTCTACCGGTACGGAGATAATCCGTTCATCGGCACGTTTGCCAGGACCCCCTAATAAATCAGTATCAGCGATGGGGTCAGGAATGGTGCGGCGTTGGGGTCGTCCCCCTTGTTGCAACCAATTTTCACGCATCCGTTTCGCACGGTCATCACTTGGTTTTGGCATGGAGAACCTCTAGACTTTCAACGGTTTATCAAGTTTGGCATTGAGTTCCAACACCAAATTCTCTATTAAATGGGTAGCACGGGAAAAATCACTGCCACGTAAATGAGAAACGGGCATTCCATCTTCGGCGGCTTTGGGAAATGCCAACCATGAAGGAATAATGGTTTTGCAGGAAAGCTCCCCAAAATTTTCCTGTGCCATTTCCGCCACTTGCAAATCGTAACTGCCCGACTGCATTTTGATGCGGTTAAGTACCAACGCTAATGCCATCTGACGGGTTGAGAAGGGGCGCAGTTCATCCGCCAGTTGAATAATATCTGCCGCCGCCCCCCGTGCTCCGGCATGAGGGTCTATCGGAACCAATATCAAATCACTGGCAACCAATGCCGATGAAGTGATTTCGCCTTTTGTGTCAGGCGGGGTATCGGAAACCGCTACTGTATATTTCTGAACCACATCCTCGGAACGGGCTAATAAATCAGCAAGCAATCGCTCCCTTCCGCGAATGGTTCGGCGCGAAGCGGGGTCTTGCCCGCGATTAATATCACTTAGTCCCTCATCCGCAGGCACAAAATCTATATTGGGAATGTCTGTGGTCAAAATACTTTCGCCAAGATGTCCAGCAACAAGGCTGTGCGAAATAGGGGTTTCAACGGAATCTGCATAACGATGCAGAATTTCAGAGAGAGAAGCTTGTGGGTCTAAGTCCATAAGCAAAACGCGATGTCCTCTGGAAGCCAGAAAGCCTGCGACATTCAGACTTAACATCGTTTTGCCACAACCGCCCTTGCGATTGGCGAGGGTAATCCGAATCATGTTAATTAGGTTCCACTTACATAGTTGATGTTAAAAAAGATAGTAATAGGAGTTAGAGGAATTGCAAATAAGAGGGAAGCGGGAACAAAGGAACGGGTTGAATCTATGTTAAATGTGTCCGCGAGGACGAGTTTTATGTAAAGTATTAGTCTGTCGGGTTTAGCATTAAATTGACATAAAATGTGTCCGCGAGGACAGGTTCACGAATGTACATCTTCAATCCCTATATTTAGTGTGTTTCCCGTGAAACGCACAACATATAGCAGGTTCCATCGTTTCCTGATTTTCACAGTTGTAGGTAAAGTCTTGTATGAATATCATTTCACCCTTAAAAAGATTGCTGACACATGACAACTCCATCTGATACTCCTGCACCGTTGGTTCCTACAGAAGAACGCACCCTGATTTTTTACGGCGATGACTTGGTTGCGTTTGAAGTGGCACATGGGGAACAATCCAAAGTCTATGTACCCTTAAAAGTGATCAGTGACCATTTAGGGTTGTCATGGTCAGGGCAATTTGAACGAGTGAAACGGGACCCTGTGTTATCCGAAGCGGTACAGGGGGTTCGTGTTACACGAACTGCTGGTGAAGGCGGCAACCAAACCATGATGGCATTACCCATTGAATATTTGAATGGCTGGCTTTTCGGGGTAAATGCCAATCGGCTCAAAGCAGAACTACGGGAAAAAGTAATCCGCTATCAAAAAGAATGTTATCTGGCATTGTTTGAGGCATTCCATCCCAAAGAACCAATGGCAACACTTCAGCGCGGAGTGGATGAACATCATTTAATGGCAATGCGGGATTTGGCACGGCAACAGGCGGAATTGGCAACGCAACAGGTGAATCTGTGGGATGCATTCATTTACGAAAAGCGACGGTTGGATGCAGTGCAAGACTTAGCGGAAGAGCATGATAACGTTATCCGCGAACTGTCGGTGCAGGTGGATGATTTGCAAGAGCGACTATCATCTGTGCAACGGGATTTAACCCATCGCATCACCACACTGAATCAACGGGCGTTGCAACTTCCGGCAGAACCATCTGCAAAAATCAATCCATCGCAAAAGGCGGCAATCAAAGTTCTGGTGGATGATATTGTCGCTGCCGCCCAACAAAAGGGGGTACGATTAGGGCAGGGTCGTAATGACTATCCGGCAGTGTGGGATGCCTTTAAGCGACGCTTTGATTTGGCAAAATATGACGAATTAAGCGAAACCCAATTTGACTCTGCGATTCAGTGGTTAAAGGAATGGCTTGATCGTATATAGGGAATTCGTGTAATACGAACACCCGAACATTCTGTTGGGGAACTTTTGAAAGAAGGGGGACGTTGAAGAGGGGAGGGGTGGATTAAAATACATCTACCTATCAAACCTTCAACAATGGGTTCCTAATGGCGGAAAGCCGCCAAATATGACGGGATTTTGACGGGTTCGACCCGTCTCCAATAAGCAAACAACAAGGAGAACAAGAAAATGAAACGAACAACCATAAATCTGCTTTTACTGATGCTGTTGGTAATCGGGATTACTGCCTGTACCGGTGCTTCTAACCCGGAAGTTGTAGAACCGGAAACGGCGGATACAGTCGCAACCGAGATCACTTCCGCCAGCCCCGAACCGGTGGAGGAAGCAACGGTGGTAGCCATTGAAACCCCAGAAGAGGAAATTGAAGTCGAAGCGGGGACACCCGCCCCCAATGAAACTATAGTGGTTTCCGAAACACCTACCATCGAAAGCACACTGGAACCACAAGCCACCGAGGAGGGTGAAATGGCGGATGGGATTATTATGGTCTTCCGTCGTGATGGGGGAATCGCAGGGTTCTGTGATACGCTCACCGTTCGCGTAGAAACTGTAACGCTTGAAAGTTGCAATCCAAACTTCGCTCAAGGCGAAATGCCCTTAGACCCTGCGATGCAAGCTGAACTATTAGCATTGCAGGAACAATATAGCACCTTTACCACCTCTCAAACCGATGCCCCTGGCGCGGCTGATGCTATGACGTATACGGTTGAATTTAACGGGACGGGCGTACAAGCCTTTACCCCTGATGTGGAACAACAAGTCATGATGATCGGGCAAGAATTGTTAGATACCTTCGCCTCCCAATCCTAACCATAACCAAAAGCCTCATAGCAGAAGCTATGAGGCTTTTTTTATCTTAAATGATATTGACATAAAGTTTCAAGTGCCTGTTATATACTTGATGTTGCCCCCTTGTTTAATGGGCAGATTGCCGTTATAGTGATATTGCTAGGTCGTTACTCATCAACAATATCCGCTTCTCCAACACCCGCTCACAACCCATAACCTCCCACATTCAACGGCAGAATTATGGGGAATCTACACACCGATTGCCGTCCATTAAGGAACATCACTTCAGGAGCGAAGCACGAATGCTCGACTTATTTTACCCCTTGTTGGTCGCACATTTAGTCGGGGATTTTGCCCTTCAAACCGATGGGATGATTGCGGCGAAGAAAAAATATGGAGTATTAGGGGTCGTTCCCCATGTGAGCGTCATTGCCGTTTTAACCTTGCTGGCAATTACCCCGATTTTCGGGCAAGCCTGGCTCTACGCGCTAGTTATTATTGGAACCCATTTGTTTATAGATGCCGGAAAAATTAAGTTGGATTCTCAAGTCAAATCACGATGGGTCAGCCATGCCCTTTTTCTATTGGATCAGCTATTGCACATTACCATTCTGTGGGGGGTTGCGACCATAGCAAGTGGGGCGGGGGTTCCCGCTCCCTTTCCGGATATTTCCACAACTGAATGGGGCGGAATCATCTTATTGGTCTTGGCGGCATTTGTATTGGGGATTTTGTTCCGCGTGTTTATCCCTGCCAAATGGCATAATCGCTGGCCCGGCGCACTGGGCAGGGTAGGGGCGTGGTTCGCCTCTGCCTTTGGCTTCTGGTGGGTGGCTCCCCTCCCTGTGGCACTTGGCTTAGCCGTCCTGCGCTGGCGGCAGGCGGAAGTCACGCAAGTGATGTGGATAGAAGCGATTGTAGGCGGGCTTGTGGCGATTTTGTTCGGAATTTGGTATACGACGTTGCGCTAAACAAATAATCGCGCTCAGGGCGCGATTATTCATTAGCGGAGGATACGTTGTTCCGGTTTCAGTTTACTTATCTCGCTGTCGCTGACCGGTGAAGTCCCGCGAAAGTGAATCACATCAGCAACCATATCGTAGGTATAACGTCGAATTGCCCAGCCGTCCGGTCCCCAACGATGCACAATTGCATACTTCACAATCTCTTTGGGGAGGTCTATCTCTTCGCTCACCAGCCATGCCGGTTCATCGGGGTTTAACATGGCGCGGAGTTTCGTGTCGCGCCGTTCGCGCCAATGGTCAATAATCGTCTGTTCCATAAACACTCCAAAACACGATTCGTTTTTCGGGTTCAGTTAGGTGTGATTATAAAGCGATTTTAGGGGTGAGAAAGAATTGGGGAGTATAAACGAATATCCGCCCTAATAACAAGTGCAACGTATGAGAACCCATGAATATCCAAAACGTGCTCCAATAAGGCTACCTTTGCTAGGGTGTGGAGTGCTCTTTGTGTTATATTTTGGTTTCATATGTTGCGGTTGGGTAGATTTTCAAGGAATTCCTACGCTTCTCTCCGTGCCGGTACCGGAAAATATTCATGACGACAATTTGTTTTTTGGGGGGTATAGTTCGCCTGGCGGTTTCCGTAGATTTGTTGTTTACCGTAATTACCTTGAAATATATGAGTACTATGAAAAAGAACTAAGCCAGAATGGGTGGACGGTAAAAAAGAACGCTACTACAACGCGAACAGGTATACAACTCTGCCTCAAAATTGAAAAACCACCAATTCTCAGTGCTTATATAGTGATTTATGAGGATAATACTGACCATCATCGAACCGTAGTATTTATAGATACGCCCATGCGTGGTTCGACATGTGAAAACAAGTTTTGATGCGTCTGACATCTAATCAAACCTACTTGTCAAGCACGTAAAAAACTGCCTCTTGAATCGGTTTATCTTCCAATAAATGCTCACTGACAATTCTCTCTAACAGGGCAGGGGTAACATGGTGATACCAGACCCCTTCGGGATACACCACCACAATCGGTCCCTTCTCGCATACCCCCAAACACGGACATTCCCCCCGCTTCACCCGATTTTCCCCGAAAAGCAACCCGTACTCGGTTAGCAAGTGGGGAAGTAATTGATAGAGTCGTTTCCCTTCCCCGTAAGGCGCACAATACTGTCCCGTGCAAACCAAAATATGCTTGCGATAGGGCGGCATGAAGGGAAGATTATCTGTCATGGTAAATTAAGGGGTTTGACTGGCAATAATTTCACCATAATAAGTGTCCAACCCTTGAACCGGCAATCCGTTTAAGAAAGTAACGTCATATCGATAGGTGTTCAGAAGGGTTAGCAAAGATGTTTCTGTGGTTCCAATCTGATTCCACGCATAACTATGCACCTCAATATAAATATGGCGGGGGCGTAATGTTGGCTCCGATAATAAACCGATTGCCCCTTGTAAAACGACTTCCTCAAATCCTTCCACATCTATTTTTAGAATATCAATGTGAGTTCTTGCCAGAACTGTATCCAAACGAACGCAGGGTACTGTGTCTGTAGGAGCTTGCGTTAAAATATTCTCCGAGAGTATTGAAGATTGACTGCCTTGTAGGGCGAAAGCGACTGTTCCGTCCATATCCCCTGCCGCCGCCGGAAAAACCTGAACTTTGGAATGAACCTTATTAAGCCGGATATGACTCTCTAAATCTGCCCTATTTTCAGCACTTGGTTCAAATGCAATCACCTTTCCACTTGCACCAAGTCGTTTAGCAACGGCTACGGCGTAAAGCCCGTAAAAAGCCCCTACATCTACAAACACATCATTCGATTTCAATTGGCTCATCAAATGATGCCAGACCTCCGGCTCATAGTCTTCAGGGAAGCCATGTAATCGGGGGTCAAGATATATTCTATCGCTCCCATTAAGCAAACGGGGCAACCCTTTGGCATAAATAATGCGGATTGCTTTTTTATAAACAGGGCGCACCATATTCCAAAGCCAGCCATTCTTAGATAGAACCGGATGATGACGAAGCCGAAAAGCCAATTTTTCAATCATAGGAATAACTCTAAAGAGAAAGATAAGACAGGGAGCGGGCAACTACCCGCCCCCTTGTTAGGCTATAAAGCCGGATTGCCCGCTTCGTCGTAACAACCAATCAGCGTTTCCTCGCGCAGATGGTCTACCACGGCTTCCACCGAGCCGGTAGCACGATAGACAGCCAGTTGGCGATCCGCACTTGTCCCTTTTTGTAGAATGGTATAGGCATATTCTGCCTCTTTGCGGGACCCCAATTCATCCAGACAATCATCCACAAACTCCACCAATTCGTGAACCAATTGCCGCGCCGGGAAGGACTCCTGCTTCCCGAAATCAATCAGTGTTCCCTCAATGCCGTACCGCACCGCCCGCCATTTGTTCTCATCAATCAATCCCGGCGGATAAACGCGGAAAGTGGTGTTGTTTTTCCGCATCTTCCACACCTTCAGCACCAATGCCTGCAAAATCGCGGCAATACAAAGGGCTTCATCCACGGTGGTACAGAGGTCGCAGACGCGGTATTCCAGCGTGGGGAACTTGTGATGTGGGCGGGCATCCCACCAAATTTTGGAGCCATCGGGAATCGAGTTCGTCCGCACCAACACATTGATGTAGTTGTCATAATCTGCCGCCGAGCTGAAAGTGTTGGGAATTCCGGTACGGGGGAAGCGGCGGAAAATAACACTGCGGTAGCTCTTCAGTCCCGTGTTACGTCCCTCCCAGAACGGCGATGAGGTACTTAGTGCCAGCAGGTGGGGGAGCATATAGCGGGTAACATTCATCACATCTACTTTGAAATCGGGGTCTTCAATCCCGATGTGAACGTGCATCCCGAAAATCAACAATTGCCGCGCCAAATCCTGCATATCCTCCAACACCCCCAGATACCGTTCAAGCGGAGTCACTTGTTGCTCTTGCCACAACGACAACGGGTGAGTGCCGCTGGCAACAATCGCAAGCCCGTTAGAGGTTGCCATATCGTTAATCATCGTCCGCATCTTTACCAATTCAGTGCGGGCATCCTGAATCGTATGGCACACATTGCTTCCCAATTCCACCATACTCTGATGGAGTTCCGGTTTAATTTGCCGCTCACGCAGAATTTGATTTTCCCCATCCAAGAACTGGGTAATATAGCTGGTGAGCTGACGGGTCTGCGGATTGATGATTTGGTATTCTTCTTCGATACCAATAGTCAGGGTGGGGTCGCGCAGGATAAGCATAGGAAACTCCTAGGGCGAAAGGATAAAGTGGGGAAAGAGGAGAAAGGAGAGCGGAGCGAACGACATTCCTCTCATCTCTCCATTCTCTTCTCTTATTTCTTCTCAACAATAAACGTCGGTGTTACCGAGCCGCCCCCAGCCGTAACATTTAACAGGGTGGTGGCGGCAAGGCGGGTCAGCAAGCCATGCATGGTTGTCCCTTCAAAAAGATAAGGGTCAAGGTCTACCAATCGTTCCGAAATGTTCAATTTCCCTTCTACCACCGATGGGAATAGTTCACGGGCAATCTTCACTTTGCGTTGAATCACCGCAGGTTCGTTTAATGCCAGATTCAGCGCGGCTGACCATTCGTCGGCACTGCTTTCCCAGCCAATCACCACCCCTTTCCCCCCGTATTCATCGTTCGGTTTTAACACAAATTGGTCACGGTGTTCGGCAATGTAGGGAAGCAAATCAATCATCCGCCCATCCAATAGGGTCGTGCGCTCTTCCACTTTGCGCGTCCACGGAATATGGGCGGCAATGGCGGCGTGTTGTTCTGCCGTATATAAATGGGCGTATCGTTCGTCACTGAGCAAAGCAAAGGACATTTTCTTATGCAAGGGTTTGCATCGAAACGGATTCACCATTGTAACATTCCGGTCACGCAGGGCATGAATAATCGGATGCTCCAACCCGTACCGCATTAGCAGTTCACTGCCTAATACCCGTTTATAAATAATGTGAATCGGCACTCCATCCCCGCGCAAGGTTTTACCGTCATACTCCATCCGTTCCGGGGCAGTGATAATCGAATGATGCCCTTGCGATGTAAAATATTCGTGAAAAATCTCAAATTCGTTGGTAGTTGGTACATCCCCCCAATCCACAATTCCGATGGTGGGGGGGGTATGTCCGTTCCCTTCGTGATGCATTTTCAACAACGTTTCCAAAACTTTGTGGCGCACCGAAACCATACGAACATGATACTGCTTCGCATAGTCATTTAGCAAAGGAAGTTCTAAAAAAGATTCCCCTAAAATATCCTCATAACCCGCACCCGCCGGGGTTTCAGCGTTATATTCAACAAAGTGAATTGTCGGGGGTCCTTCGGATTCAGGCGAAAGAAAAGAATCCAACCGCCCGGTCGGGGTAGGGGTGCGATAACCGGTATCAATCTGGAAGGCGGCTTCTTCCAATTCGGTTAAGCCCGATTCCGCCCGTAACTCTGCATCCTGCGTAATCGCTTGAAACTGATTATCAAACGCCCCTAAAAGGATTTCACATGCTTGCTGTAAATAATCGTAATCGGCAGGGCTGAGGAAATGCGGACGAATCACATTACAGAGGAGACGGTCGCCAAATGAGAGCCAACGTTGCTCCATTTTGCTTTTTAACAAGCCAAAATTCTCAACGGCAACATCATCAGTTAAGAGGTTGTGGTAATCTTCAATCGCCTGTTCGATTGGATGGGTCATGCCGCCTCCGCACGCATGGATATAAGGATCAATATCCCGTCACCGATTCTCCCACAGCAAGATAGTTGATGGTACAACGAAGTATATCAAAAGAGAAACAACTTTGCGAGAGCAACACAAAACGGTTGGGAATCCACAGAATAATTGTCAATCTGTAGGGGCGATCCTTGTGGTCGCCCGTCTTTCATACGATAACAATCGCAAAGATAAGAGGTAATACCAAATGGAAATGAAACTCGTGACTAGAGAATAGAATTTTATAGGCGATGAAATTCTATTTCTATCCACGAGGCTTATTGCCATTTGGTATTACTCCTGCTTCAGAGAATTACGCCGTTGGAGTGTAAAATTTTTAACTTTATGGAGATATTGCAAAATACACCGCCGAAGCCCGGAAAACAGGTAAAATTTAATATTTTTGGGGTATATCATCAACGGAAATTATGCTCTACCTACTGAAAAATCATTGGATACCCTATTTCGCTTAGCTATATCAACTATTCATTATTTGTTAAAACAGGTAGTTAGGAGTTAAATACAAGATGAACCAAAAGGGATGACATCGCGGTATAACGATACAAGTCATATCCTTTTCCCCTCTCCTTATCCATGCCTATCACATAAAGGAGCCTCAATATCTGTGTTCACCCTACGTAAGACGTTCCTCTTCACCACCCTCCTCGTTGCCGTGTTTCTTGCATTGACCTTCAATGTGCCGACGACACTGGCAGACGACGACACTGACCTCAAATTCCCAACCGCTACTATTCAAGATGGAGATGATCTCGGGGGTGCCAACGGCGGGGCAACTGATTTGAATACCCAGGAAAATCTGCCCGCCTGCGCCGTGAAAGCCGGTGGGAATACGGAACCTCCCTGGTTGACCGAACGAATGCCGATGACCCCCTGTGAAGCAGGAATGGCGGGCATTTTCCCCTGTGACAAAGTTGATTTGCTCTCCCATTTGCCGCTTGCCCAAATCGGCGGTGGTGGTGGTAATGATAGTTGGGGCTGGACGGACCCGGATGATGGCAGTGAATACGCCATTATGGGGCGTACCACCGGTACGTCATTCGTGGACATTACCGACCCGGAGAATCCTGTCTATCTGGGGAACTTGCCCAGCCATACGGGAAGCTCGACGTGGCGCGACATCAAAGTCTACAGCAATCACGCCTTTATCGTTTCGGATGCGAACGGCAGTCACGGGATGCAAGTTTTTGATTTGACCCAACTGCGGGATGTCGCGGCTCCGCCCGTCACCTTCACCGAAACTGCGCATTATGATGAAGTGGGTTCGGCGCATAACATCGCGATTAACGAAGCGACCGGGTACGCCTATATTATCGGGGGCGACTGCTCCGGCGGGTTGCATATGGTGAACATCCAAAACCCGACCAGCCCGACTTTTGCCGGGTGCTATGCCGCTGATGGCTATACCCATGACACTCAATGCGTGGTGTATAACGGTCCGGACACCGAACATCAGGGCAAAGAGATGTGCTTTAGCTCCAACGAAGATACCCTGACGATTACGGATGTGACCGACAAGAGCAATCCGATTTTGATTGCCCGCGAACCGTATGTCGGCTCTGCCTACAGCCATCAGGGATGGTTGACCGAAGACCAAGCCCACTTCTTGTTGGACGATGAGTTAGATGAAGGCGGCGGGGCGATGACGGCGACCTATATCTGGGACCTTGCCGACCTTGACAATCCGGTGAATACAGGGGTCTTCAATGGTACTACCACTGCGATTGACCATAACCAATATGTCAAAGGCGACTATACCTATCAGGCAAACTACCGCGCCGGACTTCGCATTGTGGATATCACCGATGTTGAGAATGCGAATTTGAGCGAGGTTGCCTACTTCGATATTTACCCTGCCAACAATAACGCTAGCTTTAGTGGCTCGTGGAGTAACTATCCTTACTTCCCCAGCGGCAACGTGATTATCAGTGGTATGGGTGAAGGGTTGTTTGTGGTTCGCCCGAACCTCGGCGTACCGACTGCCGTTGAAGTCGCTTCGCTTAGCACGACCCCGGCGACCACCGATGTCATTCCGATGATTGCGGGGCTTGCCCTTGTAGGTGTGGTAGTGCTTGGTTTTGCGTTACGTCGCCGCTAATCGAATTGTTTTAATCAAAAAGCGCACCCCACCGGGTGCGCTTTTTGATTAAAACACTATTCGCGTATTCACGTAGGGAATAAAATAGGTGTGTGGGGGCATTCACGGCACTAAAGTGACCATGCTAGAGACCCGTCATCTACCAAAGATATATGCAGAACAGAAGGACATGGCATTCAACGGGTCTCTGGTTCCCCGCCTATTATGGAAGTTAAGAAAATGACCCCGTAACGCCAAAGTAAAGGCGGGCGACCACAAGGGTACGCCCCTACAGAGTTAGGGGAGTTAGGCAATACGCATCCACAACGAGAACGTTGTGGACTCCCAGCGTTGTGGACTCCCAACCGTCTATCCGCTAATCACTTTGCGTCCGCCGTATTGGGTTTCGTAGTAGGCATCAAATTCTTCGTTGCGGACTTTGCGCCACCACCATTCGTTGTCTACATACCAGCGCACGGTTTCGCGGATGGCTTGTTCGCAATCGCGGCGCGGTTCCCACCCAAGTGCTTTGATTTTTTCGACGTTGAGGGAGTAGCGGCGGTCGTGCCCGGCGCGGTCTTCGACGAATTGGATGTAATCGGCGGGGTCTAAGCCCAGTTCCTCCAGCAGGATTTCGACCATGCGGAGGTTTTCCATTTCGTTGCCCGTGCCGATGTTGTATGCCTCGCCGTAGACCCCTTTGTGCAGAACCACGTCAATTCCCTCACAGTGGTCGCCCACATACTGGTAATCGCGCATTTGCCGCCCATCGCCATAGACGGGGAGTTTTTTGCCTTGCAGGGCGTTGGTGATGAACAAGGGGACGACTTTTTCGGGGTATTGATAGGGACCGATATTGTTCGCGCCGCGTGTGATGGTGACGGGTAAGCCATAAGTGATGTGGTAGGCATTCACCAGCAAATCGCCTCCCGTTTTGCTGGCAGAGTAGGGGGAACGGGGGCGAACCGCGTCATCCTCTTCGCTCTTGTGGTCACCGTGAATATGCCCGTAGACTTCATCGGTGCTGATCTGATGGTAACGCAGGTTGCCATGCCGCCGCGCCGCTTCCAGCAGGGTGTAGGTTCCAATGACATCGGTTTGTACAAAGGCACCGGGGTTCATGATGGAGCGGTCTACGTGACTTTCTGCCGCGAAATTGACGATGGTGTCAATGTCGTAGTGGGTGATGATACGTTCCACTGTTTCCGCGTCGCAAATATCACCCTTCTCAAAGAAGAAGTTGGGTTCATCGTGGACATCCAGCAGGTTGTCCAGATTGCCTGCGTAGGTGAGTTTATCCAGCACCACAATGGTATATTGTGTGCCGTATTTCTGAATCATGTGATGGACAAAGTTCGCGCCGATAAAGCCCGCGCCCCCTGTCACCAGAATATTTTTCATCGAAGGTCCGTCCTTTTGTCTGGGGTTAAGAGCGCAGAATGTACCATTAAACCAGTGACCATCCAAAAGAATGGCACCTTTTGGCACTTCCTGTTATGGGAATGGCACTTTTGCGGCGTTAAGGTAGGGGTAGATTTATCCAGCCATACCCTGAA
>CBKYSX010000009.1:0-19148 GCA_966690745.1 uncultured Ardenticatenales bacterium | reverse complement strand
CTGCCGCCGGTGGGGATGGCTCTTCGTATAACGTCTACCCCATTCCGGTCGAAAGCCCGAATCACACATCACCCGCCCCTCCTGCCGACGGGCGTGTGCTGACGAACCAACCTGCGGATGCTACGGCTTCGCCCTTCGGCTGGCATGATACCAACGGTGCCGCCGGAGCGGAATTTACCGTAACACGCGGCAACAACGTTCATGCCTATACGGACACCGATGCGAACAACAACCCGGATGCCGGTTCGGACCCGGATGGCGGTGCAGGGTTAGATTTCAACTTCCCCATTAACTTGAGCGGTGCACCCAGCACCTATCGCCCGGCGGCAGTCACCAATCTGTTCTACTGGAATAACATCATCCATGATGTGACCTACCTGTACGGGTTTGATGAGCAAGCCGGAAACTTCCAAATCAACACCTACGGCAATGGTGGCTTGGGCAATGATGATGTCCGTGCCGAAGCGCAAGATGGTAGCGGCACGAACAATGCCAACTTCTTTACCCCTGCCGATGGGCAACGTCCCCGGATGCAGATGTATATCGGAACAAATACCAGCCCGAACCGCGATGGCGACTTGGATAACGGCGTTATCGCGCACGAATACGGGCACGGGATTTCCAACCGCCTCACGGGTGGTCCCAGCAATGTGGGCTGTTTGGGCAATAGCGAACAAATGGGTGAAGGCTGGAGCGACTGGCAAGCCGTGATGTTCACCATGGAGCCGGGCGATACCGGACCGGATGCGCGTGGTATAGGAACTTACCTGTTCGGGCAACCCGCCAACGGACCGGGCATCCGCCCCGCGCCCTATTCCACCAACTTTGCGGTCAACAATTACACCTATAACAACCGTACGGGGGTTGCTATTCCGCACGGTATCGGCTTCCTCTGGAACACGATGTTGTGGGAAATGAATTGGAACCTGATTGACCGTTATGGTTTCAATCCTGACCTCTATGACCACACCGCATTGGATGACGGAAACATTCTGGCGTACCAACTGGTGCAAGACGGAATGGCAATTCAACCCTGCCAACCCGGATTCCAGGATGGACGGGATGCCATTCTTGCCGCCGATGTTGCCCTGACCGGTGGTGACAACCAATGTGACATTTGGAACGCCTTTGCCATTCGCGGGATGGGCTTCAGTGCCGATCAAGGCTCGTCCGGTAGTGTCAGCGATGGCTCCGCCGCCTTCGATTTACCGCCCGACTGTCGCGGAAGTGTTGTGACACCCGACCCGGTAGCCGTCTGTGTAGGAAGCAATGCCGTTTACAATGTTGCTGTCACAGAACCGTTCACCCAAACTGTCACATTGACGGGTTCGGGCAATCCGGCTCCCTCCACGTTGTCTTTCGCACCGCCCTCCGGCGCACCGCCGTTCTCCAGCACCCTGACAGTGGGTAATACGGCAGGGGTGGCAGTTGGAAGCTATACCTTAACCATTACGGCAACCAGTGCTTCCTATGTCAATAGCTCGGAAGTGGTGTTGGATGTCTTCTCCGGCACACCGGCAAATATTACCCTGACGAACCCTGCGAATGGAGCTACAGGGGTCTTTACAACGCCCACCTTCCAATGGAATGCGATTGCGAATGTTGCCGATTACCATTTGCAGGTAGCAACAGATGCGGCGTTTAGCAACATGGTGATTGATGAGCTCGTTGATACCAACAGCTACACACCTGAAACGCAATTGAACCCGCAAACCACCTACTACTGGCGGGTACAGGGGGTCAATCCCTGTGCGCCGGGAGCCTACTCTTCCATCTTTAGCTTTACCACTGCCAATCTCTTCTGTTTCGCGCCGGAACGGGAAATTCCCAATAACAGCCCGGCAGGAACAACCTACACCTTCGACATCGCCGCTTCGCAAATCATTACCGATATTGATGTCTACATCAATATGAGCCATAGCTTCGTGGCGGATGTGACTTTGCGTCTATCCCACGGCGGCACGGATGTGACAATGTTCGACCGACCGGGGATTCCGGGAGCCGGTTGTAGCGGGGATAACCTTGATAATACCTTTGACGATGAAGGGACGATCAATGCCGAAACCCAATGCCAAAATGCTACCCCCGCCTATCCCGCAGGCGCGGCATTGATTCCGAACGCGCCGTTGAGTGCTTTTGATGGTGCAAACGTCAATGGCGAATGGTCATTGTTCATGCGCGACCTGGCGGCGGGCAATAGCGGAACAGTTCACAGCATCTGTCTGGAACTTCCCGCCAATACCGCGCCTACGGCAGTAAGCATCGCCGACATCGCTGTTACCACCGATACCCGTACCGTACCGGCGGCATTCTTTGCCGTTGCAGGTGTTATTGCGGTGGCGATGGTTGGCGTTGTGATGCAACTGCGCCGGAAGTAACTGCAAACAGCCGGAAATGCCTGACAAAAGGGGATGCTCCTATGAGCATCCCCTTTTTATATTGTATGCGTTCGATGACTAAAACCGATGCACTTCCGTATCATTACTATCTTATATTCCCTCTTTCTCATATTTGGTTAAGACAAATACTGACTTTGCCAATTCTATAAAACAATGTTATCTTCTCCGAACGTGAGTGATGGTGGTCACTATTCGGTATTCATAGTCGTACAATCACGTATGCGGATACCCTCGCTGTTCAATCCTCACCAATGGGACACGGTAGTTCTGAGCTCCCTTTTCTATAATCAGCTCATGGAACAGCCATTCCCTGTTTAACATATTTCAATATTTAGTTTAGGACGTTAGAGCATCCGTTTGGTTGTCTGTATAGTAACGCTTACAGATAGCCTGATGGTACTACGTACCAAAGGAGGTACCTCGCGCAGATTCACACTAACTCGGTGTGTCCATGTCATGTCTCAATTCCCTGAACTTTTGCGGTCATATTGTTGATAGTTGTCACACAATCCCAAAAGTTCTCCCCATGAGGAGTATTCGAACACATGAAGGCTACGAAGTTACTGTTAATGCTTCTGTTGACATTGTTAATGGGAACCACGCTTAGTTTTTCCCATGCCAATGCGGCAGTGGCTCCAACGGACCGTCCGGCAGATGCAACCGGTAATGCTTTGCCCGCCGAACGGGCGGAAGATATTGCGCTGGCACATTTGCAAGCCAATGCCGACGATCTTGGTTTAAGCGCGAGCGACCTTGCGGATTTGCGCGTTACCGATAATGTTGCGCTGAAATCCTCCGGCGCACGGGTAGTTCACTTCCAACAAACTGCTAATGGAATTGGCGTGTTTAACGGGGTGATGAATGTTACCGTGACTGCCGATGGTGCCGTGATTTTTGTCGGAAATCGCGGCGTTGCCGATTTGGTAAAATCGGTTAATACCGCTATTCCGACCATCAGTGCCGCCGATGCCATTGCGAACGCGGCTGATGCGCTGAGTATTGCTTACAGTGCCGACAGCGTGGCACAAGTAGCAAGCGTTGGCGGTGCCGAACGGGAAGTCCGCTTTAGTGGCGGCGATCTCTCGTTGGATGATATTACTGTCAAGTTAGCGTACCAACCGGTTGCCGACGGGTCGGTGCGTTTGGCGTGGGACCTTGGCATTTACACGTTGAGTGCTCAAAATTACTGGAGCGTTCGCGTAGATGCCACCACCGGTGAACTTCTTGACCAAATGGATTTGGTCGTCAAAGAAAACTTCGACAAGTTGATGGAAGAAGGGATTGTTCCCGTCAATACCCATCAGCCTGAGCGTGGTACAGCTGTTGAGCGCGGTGTAACTGCGCCTGCCGCCGGTGGGGATGGCTCTTCGTATGATGTCTACCCCATCCCGGTTGAAAGCCCGAACCACACCACTCCCGTACCCCCGGCGGATGCACGGGTTGTCATTAACCAACCTGCCGATTCCACTGCTTCTCCCTTTGGCTGGCATGACACCAACGGGGCGGCGGGTGCGGAATTTACCGTCACCCGTGGGAACAACGTTGAGGCATATACCGATACGGATGCCAACAACACTCCCGACCCCGGGTCTAGCCCGGACGGTGGCGCAGGGTTAGACTTCCTCTTCCCGCTTGATTTAACGCAAGCACCGAGTGCTTATCGTCCGGCGGCGGTGACGAACCTGTTCGTCTGGAACAACTACATCCACGATGTTACCCATCTGTATGGCTTCGACGAGCAAGCCGGGAACTTCCAGGTCAATAACTATGGTAACGGCGGCTTGGGCAACGACGATGTGCGTGCCGAAGCGCAAGATGGTAGCGGCACCAACAACGCCAACTTCACCCCTGCCGATGGACAACGCCCTCGCATGCAAATGTATGTCGGGACGAACCCCACGCCGGATGTGGATGGCGACCTGGACAACGGCGTTATCGCGCACGAATACGGACACGGGATTTCCAACCGCTTAACGGGTGGACCCAGCAATGTTTCCTGTTTGAGCAACAGTGAGCAAATGGGCGAAGGGTGGAGCGACTGGCAAGCCCTGATGTTCACCATGGATTCGGCTGATGCCGGACCGGATGCGCGTGGTATCGGAACCTATCTGTTCGGACAACCCGCGAATGGTCCGGGGATTCGCCCCGCACCTTATTCCACCAACTTCGCGGTCAATAACTACGACTATAACGACCGCACCAGCGTTGCCATCCCGCACGGTATCGGGTTCCTGTGGGCGACGATGCTGTGGGAAATGAACTGGAATCTGATTGACCGCTACGGTTTCAATCCCGACATTTACGACCACACGGCTTTGGATGACGGGAACATTTTGGCATACCAATTGGTGCAAGACGGGATGGCAATTCAGCCCTGTTCGCCCGGCTTTGAAGACGGACGGGATGCCATTCTTGCCGCCGACGTTGCCTTGACCGGCGGCGACAATCGCTGTGAAATCTGGGATGCCTTTGCGATTCGTGGGATGGGCTTTAGTGCCGATCAAGGCTCATCCGGCTCCGTCGGTGACGGAACCGCCGCCTTCGATATGCCGACCTTCTGTCTCGGAACAGAGGTCACCCCGAACGATGTTGCCATCTGTGCCGGACAGCCCGCAGTTTACAGTGTGGCAGTAGGGGATCCCTTCACCCAAACCGTAACGTTGAGCGGCTCCGGCAATCCGGCTCCCTCTACATTGTCCTTCGCGCCGAATTCGGGAACACCGCCCTTCACCAGCACCATGACGGTGGCGAACACCGCAGGCGTAGCGGCGGGGAATTACACACTGGAAGTCACCGCAACGAGTTCTTCCTATGTGAATAGCACGACTGCCGGGTTGGAAGTCTTCGCCGGGTCGCCGAGTGCGCCCACGTTGTCCTCGCCTGCCAATGGGGCAACCGGCGTTTCGACGGCTCCGACCTTCCAATGGTCAGCCCTGACCAACATTTCCGGTTACCAATTGCAAGTGGCGACGGATGCGGCGTTCACCAGTATTGTTATTGATGTGAACGTTGACACCAACAGCTACACGCACACTTCGGCGTTGAACCCGCAAACCACCTACTACTGGCGTGTGCGAGGGTTAAACCCCTGTGGCAACGGGAACTATTCCTCCGTCTTTAGCTTCACCACGGCAAACCTGATTTGTGTCAACCCGAATCTGGCGATTCCCGACAACAGCCCTGCCGGTGCGACCTTCACCTTCAACGTGGCAACCTCGCAAGTGATCACCGATATCAATGTTTACGTTGATATGACCCATACATGGGTCGGGGATGTTGACCTGCAATTGACGCACGGCGCAACCAGTGTTCGCTTCTTTGACCGTCCGGGTGTTCCTGCTTCAACCTTCGGTTGTAGCGGTGACAACATGGATAACACCTTTGACGATGAAGGTACGATTAACGCGGAAAGCCAATGTCAAAACGCAACCCCTGCTTATCCGGCAGGCGCGGCATTGATTCCGAACAACCCGTTGAGTGCCTTTGATGGTCAAGATGTTACCGGTTCGTGGACGCTCCTCGCCCGTGACGGTGCCGGTGGTGATACTGGTACGGTTCACACCATCTGTCTGCAAATTCCCGCAGGCGGTGGCGGTGGTGGCTCGCCCGAAATCAACGTAACCCCGACAACCCTGGATGAAACCCACAACGCTCCGCCGCAAGTCACGACGGATACGTTGACTATTCAAAATACAGGGAACGCTGATTTGGTCTGGACCATTGACGAAGACAACACTCGTCCGTGGAACAGCCCGAACCCGGTTCAACCGCGTGATACCTCCGCCCCGGTTGAACGGCTCGGTGCCGCCGGTGGCGCGACCACCGTTGCACCCGAAGCCGGACCGATTGTGGGCGATGGCTCGTTTGAAGCAGGCACACCGAACCCCGAATGGGAAGAATTCAGTAGTAACTTCGGAACCCCGCTCTGTGATGCCGTATGTGGCACAGGGGGCGGCACGGGACCGCGCACCGGCTTGTGGTGGGCATGGTTCGGCGGGACGACTGCCGCCGAAACCGGTATCCTCACCCAGACCGTGACGATTCCCTCCGGCTCGGCTGAATTGTCCTTCTGGCTGGAAATTCCGGCGACCGCCACCGGAACCAACGGGTTCTTGTCCGTTCGCATGGATGGCACGGAAGTGTTCCGCGCCGAAGAAACCACCCCCGGCTACGGCACGTATGCCGAAGTCACGGTAGATGCGTCTGCCTATGCCGATGGTGGGAGCCACGAATTGGTCTTCTTCAGTAGCACTGATGCGGGGTCCGCCGTCACAAACTTCTTTGTGGATGATGTGGCGATCACGGCTACCGCAGGCGGAACCTGTGATGCACCCTCGGATATTCCGTGGCTCACACTTTCCAGCACCGGTGGCACCACTGCAGGCGGGGCTTCCAGCAACGTTAGCGTGGTGTACAACAGCGCAACGTTGGCGGCTGGCACCTATACCGGTACGCTCTGTATCGAAAGCAACGATGCCGACGAGCCGTTGGTTCAAGTTCCCGTGAGCCTGGAAGTGGCGGATGGTCCGACCGCAGTCAGTCTAGGCGATTTGAATGCCGCCGGTGGTAACACGGTTCCGGTCGCCCTCTTCGCGGTTGCGGGTATCATGCTCGTAGCGGCGGCAGGGTTCGTCCTTCGCCGTAAGTAAGCCAAAAGGTCACGTCAAACCAGTCGGTTTGACGTGACCTTTAACTCGAAGTAATAAAAAAGCGGTGCTGTTGCTATGGCAACAGCACCGCTTTTTCTATTGTACCGGGGGGCATCTGTACCCGTTCTAAAAAGTCCCGAAATGGCTCTACCTCTCCGGTGGTAGCATACCGAATCTGCCCATCTTGTATTGGGTCAAACAAATTGTGTTCGGTCATTACCTGTACCACCCGCCGCGCCACTGCCGGAGCCGCATCCACAATTCGCAACCGGGGGGCAAGTTCTTGAATCAAAGGGGCAAGATAAAGATAGTGCGTACAGCCCATGACCACCGCATCCGCGTTGGCGGCGACCATCGGCTCTAAATACCGCCACAGTAATTCCCGCGTGGCAAGGGTATCCAATTCGCCCGCTTCAATTTGTTCCACCAACCCTAACCCTACCTGTTCAATCACCTGCACCCCCTCCGTCCATTGCGCCATTACATCCCGTAAGAGTTTGCCGCGCATGGTGGTGGGGGTTGCCAATACGCCGACCACACCGCTTTGTGTAGATAAAGCGGCAGGTTTCAGTGCCGGAACCATTCCCACAAAAATCACATCGGGCAGTTGTTCACGCAACCATGCCAACGCCGCCGCACTTGCCGTATTACAGGCAATTAAAATGAAAGAGGCACCCTGTTCCAACAGCCAACGGGTATTGTCCAGCGAAAATTGTTGAATCGTCTGCTCGTCGCGGGGACCATATGGCACACGCGCCTGGTCTGCCAAATAAAGAAGAGGTTCCAGCGGCAATGCCGCCCGAACCTCTCGCAATACGGTTGTGCCCCCGACTCCGCTATCGAAGATGCCTATCATTGTCGGAAATTTTGTTAATCAGTGTGTGCAACGTGTACACTGATTAACAAGACCCACTGTGTTGGTCGTGGTACACCATACTTTCACGGATAAAATTGGTGAAGAGGCGGCGCATCCGGGGGTCGGTGGTTGCCAATTCTTCGGGGTGCCATTGAACCCCCATTACATAATGCCCGTTCTGGCTTTCCACCGCTTCAATCACGCCATCGGGTGCCCATGCGCTGGCGGTTAAGCCTTGCCCCACGCGCTCAATCGCCTGATGGTGCATCGAGTTGACTTTGGCGGTACGCACCCCCATCAGGGTTCCTAATTTGGATTCGGTATCCACTGCAATGGAGTGGGTCAGCAAATCGCGGGCGTAGCGACCATCATAGGGAAAATAATCATGTTTCAACGCGCCGCCAATGTTGTAAGCAATATCCTGATGTAACGTACCGCCCGCCGCCACATTAATCACCTGCGCCCCGCGACAAACACCAAAAACGGGCATTTTGTCTTCCATTGCCCAGCGCACAAATTGCATTTCCACACGGTCCCGGTCGGGGTCTACCCGCCCCAACAGGCGATGGCGTTGCTCATTGTATTGGCTGGGGTCAATATCCACACCGCCACAGATGAAAATACCATCCAGCGTTTCATAAATTGCCCGCAGGGTGGCTTCATCGGTCAGCAGAGGAATGACGTAGGGCACTGCCCCCGCATGGGTCAGGGTATTGACATAACGATGGCTCATAATCCAGCAAGGGGGCAGGTTGGGGTCATCGTTATACGTTTGAGTGGGAACCCCGATAATCGGGCGATGTTGCGCGTTACTTTTCACAAGCGACCTCTATCAATCCTATTGGTGTACGGAGAGGCGAACTTCCATCATCTATCTCGCCTCGCTCTATTCTCATCTCTCCGCTCTGTTAAAAAGGCAAGGGTGCAGTTGAGGTGCCTCTGCACTCCAACTACACCCCGTTGGGTTCTTCGCATCCTACACAGACACTGAGCGTATTCATAAACCGACGACACGATAATGGGTGAAGTATACCTACGAAAATCCCTATCGCAAATTGACAATCGGCACTTGACGGAACATTGTACTTATCCTCGCGCAAATATTTACTATCCTTTACAACCCTTTCTGCCTGTATGAGGCGAAATGTTTAACGTTTTTTTTCTTAAACTCATCTCATTTTTATAACTTGCCCGTACCCTGTGAATGTAAAACCTACCACTACAACGATTCTACATGGAGGTTAATAATGTCGAAGAGACGAATGTTTTTATTAGGTGCGAGCCTAATACTCGTTTTGTTTATAAGTGCCTACGCTATTAATCGTACACAGGCAAGGCTTAGAGAAGTTCCACGCAATGAAGATGGAAATCGCATCCTCTATCTGATTAGTGATACAACCCCCCCCAGCGAAATTGCTCCCCGTATTCAGCAAGAATTAAAAACATCCCGCCAGGAAAGTCCTGCATTTTTGTCTTCTTTAGAAAGCCCCGACGAAATAGATGCCTTAGTAATTGACGGCTCTATCCCTCTAAAAGATCTAGACCTAAAATGGATAGAGTATGCCTATGACAGTGGCGTGGTGATTGTCGCTCTCGATAAGTACGGCCCCGAAGTGGCAACGCTGGTAGGAGACCCAACTGTAGATGATGATAATTTTGCAGGCAATCCTTACTCCACTAATTTCTATGTTGTTGTATATCGAGTTGTACGAGGTAATCCTGAAGATGTAAAACAGGCAATAGAAAATGCCGAGGCAGGTATGGAGAACCCGTTTGAGGGAATTTCAGGGGAGGTGTCTATAGGTGGTGGAAATGCAACTGAGTCATTAGCGACTGATTACGGATATGAAATGTTGCGACGCAAGGTAAGTACTACGATTCAAACTAGCCGCGACTATGATAATGAGTAAGGAGAAACACCGATGCCTACAAAACCCCTCTATATTGCTCTGTTCATTGCCTTGAGCTTGACCTTTGCTAGTGTTGGAGTCATCCATGCTGAATATTCAACATATGGTGACTTATTTGTGGCAACATGGTTGGATGTGGACGATCAATACTATGCTCAAACGACCGATACTAATGGTACTTCAGTTTATATGAGAGCACATATTAGAGTGTGGGGTCCGGGAGAGAATCCACTTAAAGATGAAGATTTTGACTATACCAACACTAGCCAATCTATCAGAACACCAAACGGAGTAGCCGATGGGTATCTCGGGTTTTATGTATCCGAACACAAACGTCAAAACTATTATGGCGGACCCTATGAATATCGCTACACAAGCGGAACAGGTACAACCTCTAATGCCTGTTACTTTAATGGTGGCTCTAACTGCTAATGTGTAATCTGCTTTATTGAAGAAATCGCGTTCGTTCGGAACGTGGTTTCTTTTTGGTTCTTGTCCTTTATCCGTTATGTGTGACTTCGTTTAAATAGAGCCTTCAATCAGCGTTAGAAGCATTTGACCATACGTTTCCACAATCGGCGGTGCCACCCCCAACGTGGCTAAATCTTCCACCCGTGTGGGCATCGCGTTGGCGATGGCATAGAGCATCGTGTTCGTCACGATGGTGTAGGCGGGTTGGTTCATTTTTGCCGCCTCGTCGCGCCGCCATGTGGTTAACCGTTCCACAATCTCCCGTTTGCGGACGGTATGCTCATCTTCCGTAAGCGTAGGGCTTTCCCGTTGCATCGCTTGTACCACACAGCGAATCGCCCCGTATGAAATCTCTTCGGGCAGGCGGGCTTTAATCGGGGAGAGATAAAAGGACCCCACATCCCGCACTGCCGCTTCAATTTGTTTTAAGATGTCAGAAGGAACCACCTGACTGACCTGTACTTCTCCCTTGCCAATCAAATCTGCCAGATGGTTATAGACGGTGCCAATTGTAATATTCCGTTCCGCCGCAATATCATCGGGGGATAACCCCTCGCGCAACAATCGCAAGGTTTCCTGCGTGGTATTGCCGGTTTCACGCCGCGACACCACCCGCACGGAGGATTCGGGGCTACTGCTAATAGCAGTACTAACCCCGACTGCCAGCCGCCCCTTTAATGCCTGTTGCCCCAACGGGGTAAGGACAAGGGTGGGGTATTTCCCTGATTCAATTTGTAAATACCGTTCCCGAATTAAATCATCAATCAGGGCTTTAATGACTTTGGCATTCATGTAGCGCAACATGCCATATTGCGGGTGTTCGTAATACCGTTCCATGCCGCTTCCCCGTGATCCCGCCAGCAATTTGCTTAACAATTCGCGCCCGATGCCATAGGAGAGATGGTTCAGCGCATCAAAAACAATCAGAGCCGCTTTTTCTTCGGAGGAAGTGGCTTGGCGTGTTTCGGCGGGGTTTATTTCCCGTTGGCAATTGTCGCAACACCATTCCGCAACGGGCGGAGCGGCATCCCCGAAATAGTCCAACAAAAATTGGCGGCGGCACCCGTAGGTCTGGCTGTATTCCAGCATGGTTTTGAGCATCTGGATCTTGCTGGCGCGGCGTTTTTCCACCATGCGGAGCGGGGTTGCCATATCCACCCGCCCCTCAAAAGGCAGAAGCCGCCACTGTCCGACCCCGTTCTGCTCCCCAATTTCTTCAATCAAATTTGCCTGCTCTAACAGTTTCAGCCCGGTACGTACCTTCACATCACTTTTCCAGCCCAATGCCGCCGCCAGATGGGCAGAGGTAGAAAGCAGTCGCCCCCCGTTGGGACGGGCTTGGTTCCGTACCACGCCAAACAAATCACGCAATTCGGGCAAATCCGGCGCGTCATTTTCGATAAAAAATTCATGCAATCGTGCATCGGCAGGGTCGGCTAACAACAAACAGTAGGAGGGGGCGCCATCCCGTCCGGCACGTCCGGCTTCCTGATAATAACCTTCTACCGTGCCGGGAAGGGTATAATGGATCACATAGCGCACATCCGCTTTGTCCACGCCCATCCCGAAGGCGTTGGTGGCAACCACAATTTGCGCCCGCCCCTGAATCCAATCTTCCTGCACTTTATCCCGTTCCCAGCCCGCCATGCCTGCATGATAATAAACGGTGCGATAGCCCTTGTTTTGCAACAACGCCCCGACCTCTTCCGCATCGCGCCGCCGCCCCACATAGACAATACCCGAAGCATCTTTGCCCCGCGCCTCTATAAAACGGAGCATGGCATCCTGTTTTTGATACAAACCGGGCGTGAAGCGCACTTCAAGACGCAAATTAGGACGGTTAAAGCCCGTGACCATGCGGAAAGGGAGTTGTAATGCCAACTGCCGTTCAATGTCGTCCTGTACAAAGGGGGTGGCGGTAGCGGTCAGTGCCACCACCGGGGGGCGACCCATGGCATCTACAAAATCGCCAATGCCTAAATAATCGGGGCGGAAATCATGCCCCCATTGGGAAACACAATGCGCCTCGTCCACCGCAATAAAGGGAATAGTCAGGTTTTGCACAATAGCGCGAAAACTGAGATTCTTTAACCGTTCCGGGGCGATATAAACCAATTTCCAGCGTCCCTCGCGCAATCCCTGTAACCGCGCCCCGGCTTCGCTGGCATCCAATCCCGAATGAATACATGTGGCGGCAATCCCCTGTGCCACAAGACCATCCACCTGATCTTTCATCAGCGCAATTAAGGGGGAAATCACCAGAACCGTTCCGGCTTTCATCAACGCAGGCAATTGAAAACACAAACTTTTCCCCGCCCCCGTCGGCATTACAATCAGCGCGTCCCGTCCCTGCATCACTGCGCCAATCGCTTCTGCCTGTCCGGGGCGGAAGGTGTCGTAGCCAAAATAAGATTGTAAGTTTAGGCTGAAATTATCCCGCATGATTGAATCCCTTATACGGTCATGGTGCGTGATGCGTGTTGCATGGATGAATGGGGAAGATTGGGTTGCCCTCATTGAATCACGGGGTTAAAACCACCGTGCTATATACATGTGCTTGTCAAGGTGGTTGGCACACTGACCTATTTTGGAAACACATGTCTATAGCCCCGTCCCTTTAGGGCGGGGATCTATGTCCGCAACCACATAATTTCCGTGACAATTTGATTTTCCGTAAGGTCATGCACCACGTGTCACGCACCATGCACCTATATACCCAATTCTTCTTTCATTCCCGCCAACTCCTCTTCCACCGCCCGTTCCCTTGCCGTTTGTTCGGCGGCGCGGCGGGCAACGGTGGGGGAGAGGGTCATCGTATCCCGCAATTTTTCATCCGCCAGCAGAGGGCTATGCCGCCGTAGCGCGGTAGTCAGGTCAATGCCCATCCGTTCGGCTTCGACCTCTTGCAGAACGGTTCGCGCTTCTTCCGACATCGCTACATTGCCCACGCGCAATGACAGTTCCGCGCTTTCTTTCAGCACCAACCGCGCCCGCCGCCGATCCCCCGCCCCGCGCAGAGCATAGCCCAAATCCAATAATACGACCGCCCGTGCCTCCGGTTGGTTTACCAACAATTGTGCCGCCGCCGCCAAATCCGCGATGGGCGATTCCCCGGTGCGGAGTGCCAGCCCCGCCCGTTGGTGCAAACAGAACGCCGCCAGCCGTGCCTGCCCTGCCGCCACCCACAGCGTTGCCGCTTCCTGAAATTGTGTCCGAGCACTCATAGGGTCTTCGGTTGCGGTGGCAAGGGCGAGTTGGGTCAGGGTGCGGGCAGGTGAGGTCATGGAATCTGAGGCTAATCGGAGTGGAGAGCAAAAAACGACTGTATAGTACATAGTGCATCAACGACAACAATTAACTGTAGGGTCGTACCCTTGTGGTCGCCCGCCGTTTACGCAATATGCAATATGCAATGATGTTTAAGCATACCACAAATTTCCCATTCAGCGACGTTTATTCTCGTATGAACCGCCCCGTTCCCTGCCCCTCCCTCCCCATATTTAGAGGGGACGGGGCGGCTCTTGTGTGTTGAGCAGTGCGTATTGAGTATTGAGAAAACGACTTTGCTGTATTCCCCCTCTCCGCGTTGGAGAGGGGGTTAGGGGGTGAGGTCGCAGTTTTCTCAATACTCAATATCAATACTCCCTTGAACTTGCACTCCCTCCCGCCTTCCTCCATAATCGCCCTAACACCACGTATGAGAATTAGGGCTATGGCAACGGAAACCCCGCAAGACTGGCTCCGGCGTGTCCCCCGCACGGCTGATGAGCTCCCCGCATGGCTGAATGCGGGTCGTCCCCACTATCAAGACATTCATATCATGGGCAACGCCATCAAAGATGCCTCCCGCGATGCGTGGCGGTTTGATTTTGATTGGGCGGAATGGTTGGGGCGCGGGTTGATTTTGTTTGGGGAACAGGAAGCGGAGGAGCAATTAATTGGATTAGGGGAAATTGCGCTCGGGGATGCCATTCGGATGAAGGGTGAGTATGCCACTGGACTCCAAATTTTGGATCAAGCGGCTGACCGCTTTGAGCGAATAGGGGATGAGATTGGCTGGGCAAGAACGCGCATCGGATGGTTGGGGAGTATTTTCTTTCTGGAATCATATCCCCCGATAGAACCCGTCGTTCAGCGCGCAATGCAAATTTTTGAGCGCAAAGGCGAAATTCATTATCTGATTCCTTTGTTCCAAAATTATGCCAACTACTGTATCGCCGTGGGACAATTAGCGGAGGCTCTTCCACTTTGTGAACAGGCAAAACAGATTGCAGAAGCCATAGAATCTGCCGAAGTACGATATGCACCTCTCCTTTCGATTATCAATTTGTTGGTACAAGCCCATTCAGAAGTTGGACAGTATCAAGAGGCGGAAAGATACGTTCAATTGGGGATGCCATTGATTGAGAACCGTGTTACCCTTGATAATATCGCTGTTGAGTTTTTAAGTACGACCAGCAATCTCTATTTACGAACCGGGCGGTATACCCAGGCTTTGTATTACATTGAGCAAGCCCAACGCTCCGTCAACTGGGGTGATACGGCGACCATATTGGAATATCGTTCGGCACAAGCGTATTTGTATTTGAATCGGCTGAAAGATAGCGAAGAACGATTAACTAAATTATTAGAAGGCTTAAGTAACAAGCCAGAAAACACTTTTGGACGTGCTGTAGTTTCGTACCTTCTGGCAGAGGTCTATCGTTTGTCGTCCCGCTTGGAAATCGCTCTCCAAACTTCTTCTCATGCCTTAAAGTTGATGTTAAAACGAAGCAATCCTTCGCTGGCATGGCTAAATGTTATTTATCGCCAATATGCGATTCTCTTAAAACAAAAGGGTGAAATTACTGCCGCCGAAACCGCGATTAAGCGGGCGTTGGAGTTGGCGGATCAAGTCGGGGAACATATTGAACAAATCAATACCCGTTTACTTGCCAGTCAAATTTTCTCAGATTCCGCCGTAGCGTGGCAAACATTGATTCAAGCGGATGAAATGGTACGTGGTTTGTCGTGGTTGCGTTGGCGTGTGAAACAAACCATTGCCCACCTAACAGATTCGCCTGAAGTGCGTCGTCGTGCCTTGATTGAAGCAACAGAAGACCTTGATTCTGTACAAAGCTCATTGGCGGCGAGTTTTCATGCCGATTATTTAATCGAAGCACAAAATTTATACGGGGCGTTAATCACCGAATATATTAATAGCAATGAGATTGAATGTGCGTGGCAAACCATTGAGCGTGCTAAGAGTCGTGCCTTACTCAATACGTTGATGGCGCAACAAGAGGCACCCTCGGCGGTAGATTCGCCCTTCGTTGCCGAATTAAAACAATTACAACTTCAGCATTATGAACTGACCAAACAACTTTCAGAGGGGTATCTGGGTGATGAGTTTGCGATGTCTGTGATGGCAGACATAGAATCTTCTATTGCCAAAACTCAGGCGCGAATTGAAATCGAACAGATGGGGCGACGGGAGCCATCGCGTGTGCCACCCCCTTTTATTCCTTCCGCACCCTCTGAGAGTGATTTGATTGGCTATTATATGATGGATGAAGCCATTCACATTTTCTTACATAATGGCGAAGGGTATTACCATCAAAGTATCGAGGTGCCGTTACAAGATTTGTATGATATTTTGGTGGCGTTAAATACCAACGTTGTTTCTGTTCCTAAAATTCCGGAATCACGGGTCGTAATGTTTTTGCGTCAATTCCAATTTCATTTGTCTACGTTGTATAACTATTTGATCGCACCTTTACGCCCTTATCTAAGGCACGAGAAGATAGTGATTGTGCCTCATGGTATTTTGCATCAAGTGCCGTTCCATTTGTTATGGAATGGGGAAAAGTATCTGTTAGAAAGCCATGAAATTCGTGTCGTTCCTACAGCACGACTACTAGAACGTGTAGATACACCTGTGGTTCGTCCGATTACCCATGCCGTTGTTAGTCACGATTGGGACGGTAGACTACCGAATGTGGAACAAGAAGGTATAGAGGTTGCCGAATTGTTAGGGCTGGAGCGTTCTATTCATGGTGCAACTGCGACAAAAGAGAACGTTTTATCTCTATTGGATAGTGGCGGTGTTTTGCATATTGCCGCCCATGGGGCACATCGCACAGATAATCCTGAATTATCCCATATCCAACTTGCGGATGGACAACTGACATTGGTAGATTTATTTCGCTATCCCATTCACAAAGACCTGGTGGCATTGAGTGCCTGTGAGACGGGAATGGCAGTGATTCGTGCCGGGGATGACCCCGTGGGATTATGGAGGGGTTTTTTGGCGGCGGGCGCACGTTCTTTGTTGGTTGCTTTATGGCAGTTAGAAGATAAGGTTTCCCAACAATTGATGGGGGAGTATTACCGTCAATTGGCGGCAGGCATAAGTCGCGTTTCGGCGTTACGTGCCATTCAGCAAGAATGGCTGAAGCACGCTGAAGGACGTTATAAACACCCTTTTTATTGGGGTGCCTATCAGTTAATCGGCGATGATGGACCCATTGCCATTCACGCGCTTACGGAGTAAGACCATGCAATCGGAACCTAAAGAAAAAAATGTACAACTTGCGTTTCGCTGGCCCGAACCGGTTTCTTTTTTGTTTACGATTGAAGATTCTCGCAATATTGAAGCCCCGGAAATCCTGCGTTCGGTTGTGGTTCGTAATGGCGGCTCGTGGGAGGAAGACAAAGCCTATGAGGTTCCGGCTACATCACGCTCCCTGGATGATTCCACTCCTGAAATTCCGCCTGCGGTGTATAAGGCAGAGTTTGAACCACGAACGATTGATGGCATTACCAACACCTTTGCCCGTGTGGATGCCGATCTTCAAAAAGAATTAGGCGAGGGACCGAACGAACCACCTACGATATTAAGGCAACTGAATTGGCACACAGGCAGTACTCCCTGTTATCCGGGAAGTGGCTCCGGTGGGGGACCCGGCGCACGTCCGGCTCCGTTTAAGGTATCAACCGGTAGTGCCGGGGCAACCACCCCCCCCGCCGATAAATTCGCAGGCAAAGCACAGAGCGATGCGGGCAAAGTACGCCTTGTTATTTTTGATGCGTGGAACCGCGACACAAAAGAAACACAGAAATTAAGCAACACCGGCAACGGGTGGGGCAATCTGCTCTATAGCCTCAACACTTTTCCCAACGAGGAAAAATTTAACACCGATTTAGACACTTATGCCGCCAACCGCGAAAACGACCCCTTCCCGATTCCCGATCATGGATTATTTGTGGCGGCGGCGGCGGCGCAGGTGGCGGGGTGGGAGCACGTTGCCCTTCATCCAAGTCTGTTACATCGGATCAGCGACCACAAACAGCGGGATGAACTGGAAAAATTGAAGGGGGGGGTTCAGGTCGAATCAGTACGGGTGTTGGGGGAATATGGGGTGGGGGATACCTTCCAACTGGTCTGGCATTTAGAGCGACTTGCCGCTTCCATTCAGCCCGATGAGAAGGTGATTGTCAACCTGAGTCTGGTGATTAACACCCCGCCGGAACGCTTTGCCCTGCGGCGGCTCTTTGGCGCGAACGCTCCCAAATCCCCCGACGCGCTCCATGTCGCCCTGCACAGTGCAATTCGCAAATTGCACAAAGCGGGTGCATTGATTATCGCGGCGGCGGGGAACAGCTCGGCGGGGGATGCGGTGCGCCATCGTGCGCTCTATCCCGCCGCCTTTGACGAAGTGCTGGCAGTTACCGCCGCCACGCCCGATGGCACCAAAGAAGCCTATTACGCCAATCGCGTTTTTAGCAAAGGCGTTGCCGTGTTTGCCGGAACGGTGAAAAAGGATGTGAAAAACGGGAAAATCATTGTGGATGAAAAATTTCCGTTGGATGGACCCTTTACCGACAGCAAAGTGCCCGTCTTTGGCGATGACCCCGATAACGAAAGCGGACAAGTGCTATGGGCGGGAACCTCGTTTGCTACTCCCCGCGTTGCCGGGCTTGCCGCCCGCCTCTGGCTGGCAGACCCCTCGCTGTCCAACAAGGCGTTGGCGGATCAAATCCGGGGGTGCGCGGAAAGCAGTCTGCAATGTGGTACGCCTTATATTAATTTGTAGGGTATGTTCTATCTTTCCCCGCCCTAAAGGGACGGGGCTAATAAGCTAAACGGCGAACATTGCCAGGCTTACTAGCCTCGTCTTTTTAGAACGCTTAAGGTACGAGTTACTTTAACGCTTTTTCTCTGTCATTTTTTGCCTACATCCTAATAAAAATTTCTATTGACATTTTTGAATAGTTTTCACTATCATTTGTGGGTAGATGTGTACACAATGCCCTATGGGAGACGGACAATGACTACCATTACCCTTAAATTACCTGAACACCTCATGGAACAAGCGGTACAATTTGCAGAAGAACGGGACACTGCCGTTGACGCTTTTTTGGAGTCTGCCCTTGCTGATTATTTAGAAGAGCTTCAAGATATTGCTGATGCCAAAGAACAATCGCGCCGGTATGAAGCGGGGGAAATTAAAGGCGTTCAATGGGAAGTGTTTCGTGCCGAATTATTAGCAATGGAAGATATGCAACCGTTTTTGGAAGATGACTATGGGGAAACAGAGTGAAATACGATGTCATTCTTCTGCCGGATGCACAACGAGATATTCGAGATTTACCGGCACGCTTTCGTTTTCGGCTCTTAAAAATTATTGATGGCTTGGCAAATGACCCGCAACCTCCGCGCTCTAAGCAAATGCGTGATCCACTTAGCCATATGTACCGAATACCACTTGAGAAATATCGAATCATTTATGAAATTGTGGAAGATGCTCAAGAAATAAGAATTCACTACGTTCGACTCAAGACGGGACCTGAAACCTACGAAGGGTTAGAATAAAAAAACGGC
>CBKYSX010000008.1:0-19893 GCA_966690745.1 uncultured Ardenticatenales bacterium | reverse complement strand
GCGGGTCTTGGTGTTGATTGTCGGGTATCAGGGAATTGCCACCGATGGCGACCACAATAATCGGGTGGGTTCGGTGTCCGTTGGAGGTAGAGGTGAGGGCTTCAGTTGGAATCGGGTGCATAACGCTCATCGTTGAGCAGGAAGTGTAACAATAGAAAACGAAATTATAGCAGGAGTTTTATTTCCACTCCCATTCGGTTTGTTCCCATTCTGTCACCATATAAAAATCGTCCCAGCAATGTCATTGTGAGTTGTCGCCGTATCGCGCTACAACCGCCGTTCAACCGGACGCAGTTTGTGTTGTAGCCCTTCCAATAATGTATTACCCTGACGCTGTAAAGGTCCCTTTACCACAAATCCTAAGAGTGAGGGTCCCAAGCCATGCGCGGTGATGGTCAGGTTTACATTGGTGCCGCCGGGCGCGGGGGAGAGGCGTACACTTTGTACCAGATTGGGACCAAACCATGCCGCCGAGGTGGGGGTGAGTTCCCACACCAGCAGTTGGTCTTGGGCGGTGGAACGGACAACACCTGTAAAGCGGCGCGACGGACCGATGCCATACGGGGTGCGGCGAAGCAACTCAAAGCGGCTGTTGACATCCCATGCGGGTGCGCCCGCCAGCCATTGTGCCGACAAGGTTTCGGGTTGCCATGTGTGCCATTGCGCCAGATCGCGCCAGAGGGCATAAACCGTGCCGGGGGCTGTGCGGATAAAAATAGTGGAGGTGATGGTGGTGGACATTAAGGGGGTATTGAGTATTGAGTATTGTGTAAACGGCGGGGGGATTATGGGGTGGGGTTGGGATAGTGTCAAAGGTTGCGAACCTTGCTAAGGTTACTAACGGGTTGCGTCAACGCAATAAATACATCCTCCAATGTTGGGTCGGCGGGTTCCACCATCGAAACTGCGAGATTATTGGATTGAAGCGCGGCGGCGAGGCTTTCGGGCGTGTATGTTTCCGGCGCGGTAATGGCGTGGAGGTGGTCGCCCAACAGTCCGGCATGTAAGATGCCGGGCAGGTTTTGGAGCGCATCCAGTGCAGGAATTAACGGCTCCGCAACGATGTTCCACGCCGGACCGGGGACGGCATTGCGCTTTAACCCGGTAGGGGTGTCCAATGCCATCAATGCCCCCCGATACATGATGCCCAGCCGGGTGCAATGTTCGGCTTCGTCCATGTAATGGGTGCTGACAAAAACAGAAACACCCTGATTAGCAAGGGTATAAATTAAATCCCAAAAGAGGCGACGGGCGGCGGGGTCTACGCCACTGGTCGGCTCATCCAGAAACAGGAGTTGTGGGCGATGGATGAGCGCGATTGCCAACGCCAGCCGTTGCCGCCACCCGCCGGAAAGGTCGGCGGCGCGAGCGTGAAGATGTGTGGTTAGCCCGACCAACGCCATAACTTCACGGATACGGGCTTCAAGGTCGGCGGGGCGTAAGCCGTAGATACCCCCGTAAAAACGGAGATTTTCGGCGGCGGTGAGGTCGTCATAGAGCGCGAATTTTTGGCTCATATACCCCACCAACGGGCGAATCATCTCGGCATTACGGGTAATGCTCCGCCCTAATACATAGGCATCTCCGCTATCGGGTTGGAGCAAACCCAACAGCATTCGTATCGTGGTAGTTTTGCCGCTCCCATTTGGACCAAGATACCCCAGGATTTCCCCCGGTTGCATCTCGAAGGTAACACCATTGACAGCGGTGAAATCCCCGAACCGTTTGGTGAGCTGTTGCGCGGAAATAACAGATGGGACAGAGGCCTGAGCGGTGGAATCGATCATTAGACTTCCTATGGCAGAGTCGGTTCGAGTAAGGCGATAAACAAATCTTCCAATGTCGGTGTGATGGGACGCAACGAGTTCACGGTTACGCCCGCCTCGCGCAACAGGGCGGGGAGGCGATACATGGCTTCTTCCAGTACGGTGACATGCAAATGCAGTCTATCCCCGAAAGCGAGCGCGTCCCGCACGGCGGGGTCCTGCCGGGCGATTGCTTTTGCCTGTTCCTTCGGCGTTGCTACCAATTCCAGTACATGCCCCTGAAATTGGCGCGTCAACTGTCGTGGGGTGCCTTCGGTCAGAATCCGTCCGTTCATCATAAAGCCAAGCCGATTACAGCGCACCGCTTCATCCATATAAGGGGTTGTTACCACCACGGCAATCCCTTCCGCCAGTAAACAAATAATTAGTTGCCAGAAATCCTGCCGTGCCAACGGGTCTACCCCGCCGGTAGGTTCGTCTAATAGAAGGATAGGCGGGCGGTGAATAAGCGCAGTGGCAAGCCCCAATTTCTGTTTCATCCCCCCGGAGAGTTCCCCCGTCCAGCGTTCTTCAAACCCTGCTAACCCTACAAACCTAAGCAACTCGCTGGCTCTTCGGGTCAATTCTACCCCTTGCATGCCCCGCATTTGCCCGAAAAAAGTTAAGTTCTCGCGCACGGTCAGGTCGGTATAGAGGCTGAACCGTTGGGAGAGATAGCCCAGACGGGTGCGGGCTTGTTCCGCCTGTTTATTCATATCGAAGCCCGCCACCCGCACATCGCCCCCTTCGTTGGTAATAACCCCCGCCATCAGGCGCAAAGTGGTGGTTTTACCCGCGCCATCGGGTCCCACCAACCCGTATGCCTCGCCGGGCTGTACAATAAAGCTTACATCATCCACGGCACGGAGAGCGCCGTAGGATTTTTGGAGATGCCGGGCTTCGATTAAAGCAGTCATCGTTACTCCGCAAAGGTGACATCGGCGGGCATTCCGGGTTTTAGTTTGCCTTCCGGGTTCGAAAGTTGCAGTTCCACGGCATAAACCGTCAGGCGGCGACCATCAATGGTCTGGCTGTTGCGGGGCGTAAATTCCGCCTGATCGGCGATGTGTGTTACGGTGGCGGGGAACCATTCACCGGGGAAGGAATCAACCGCCACCATCGCCCCACCGCCCATCGAAATTGTGCCATAACGAGTTTCAGGGATATAGATCGTCAACGTCAGGCTGTTCAGGTTCGCAAGTTGAAGCAGGGTTCCGCCGGGGGCAACCACTTCGCCGGGTTGCGCGGCGCGGGTCAATACCACGCCATCCGCCGGAGCCACAATCGTGAAGCGGGACTGTTGCACATCCAGCACGGTGAGTGCCGCTTCTGCCGCCTGCACCTGTCCTTGCGTAGCGGATACCTGTGCTTCTGCCGCTTGCACCTGTGCCTGTGCGGCGGCAAGCTGTTGCGGGCGTGCTCCTGATTCCAGTAGGGCGAGTTGTGCGCGTGCGTTGTCCAACGCGGCGGCGGCAACTTCTACCTGCTGTTCCAGTTGTTGCTGTTGGGGGGTTCCTCCGGCGACATCAGGCAGGACATCCACCACTTCTTCTGCCGCTGTAAGTGTGGCTTCGGCGCGACGCACGGCACTTTCAGCCACCTCGATCTGTTCGTCACTCGCTCCGGCGGCAAGCAATTCGTAATTGGCTTGCGCGGCTGACAGGGCGGCTTGTGAAGCCCGGTTCGTCCCCTGTGCGGCAGTAAGGGCGGCTTGCGCCTGCTGACGCTGGGCTTGCAGTAATGAAGCATCAAGGGTAATCAGGGGTTGCCCGGCGGTCACGGTCTCCCCTTCGGCGGTATTGACGCTCAGAATACGCCCCATGATTTCACTCGCAACCGTATAGTGGGTGGCTTCTATGGTGCCGGAACCGGTTAAGGCAGTCGGCGCGGCAGTGGCGTTTTGAGTCGTCCACCACCAGTAGGCAGTGGCGGCAACGATAAGTAGAAGTAAAACAGGTAGGACCCGACGCGGATTGGGGTGCATGGTGCATCTCCTTGGGCGAAGATTGTCAGAGGGTATCCCCTTTTTGCTTAGTCAAGCCGTTTACGGAAGCGCAAAACAGCGGCAGTCATAATCACCCCCGCAAAAATAATGAGGGATACAATTTCAGGATAGAGTGCCTCCGCCCCTACCCCTTTCAACACAATACCCCGCACAATAATGAGAAAGTAACGTAAGGGGATGGCATAGCTGATGATTTGCAGAGGCGTTGGCATGGCGGCAAGGGGGAAGAAGAAGCCCGACAGAAAAATTGAGGGCAACATAAAGAAAAAAGTGGTCAACATCGCTTCCTGTTGGGTATTGGCAACGGTGGAGATGAACAAGCCCAAGCCCAGGGTTGTTACCAGAAAAAGGGCAACGAGCGTGAGTAATAAAGGAATGCTTCCATTAATCGGAATACGGAAGACCAACACCCCGAGCGCGAGAATCAGCAATGTGTCTATGAAAGCGATGAGAACATAGGGCGCGAGCTTGCCAACCACCAATTCCCATGCCCGAATCGGAGTGACAATCAGTTGCTCGATGGTTCCCCGTTCCCTTTCGCGCACCATCGAAGTCGAGGTAAGCAAGGTGGTGAGCATTTGTAGAATGATTCCGATGAGGGCGGGAACCATGTAAAAAGCACTCACCAGGTCGGGGTTATACCATACCTGCGTCCGCACTTCCACAGCAGGGCGTACTGCCGCTGTCTGCCCCCGCTCCGCTAATCGTTCCAACGTAATTGTCGTAGCATGTGCCTGTCCAATAAAGGTGGCGGCGGAAAGGGCAGTTCCCGCAACGGTGGGGTCAGAACCATCCAAAACAAAGGCAACCTCGGCAGTACTTCCCTGCGCCAGCTGTCGGGCGTAATCAGGCGGAATAATCATCGCTCCGCGCACCTGATTAGCATTAATCAGTGCCTCCATATCACGCTGATTGTCCACTTCATAGTCCAGGCGAAAGTAGTCGGCGGCACGGTAAGCATCCAAAAGAGCGCGGGATGCAGAGGAGCGGTCTTGATCCCATACCGCGAGTGACACGTTCCGGACATCGTTGGTGGCGGCAAAGCCCAACAGCATTAACATCACCATCGGCATGGCAAAAGTTAGAACAAGGGTACGGGGGTCGCGCAAGATTTGAATAAATTCTTTTTGGATCAGCGACCAGAGGCGGGAGTTGAACATGAAGCCTCCAACGGCGGTAAATCGTGGTGCGGGGAGAGCGATGAGTGAACGGAAGTGACAACAGCCACTCTAGCGACCGGAAAAAACGGTATGGACTTAACTAAGGTTGCCCCGTTCGTTTAGAGTGGGGGCAATATTTCCCGTTATGAACATCCATTCCTATGCAGAAAGCACACTCCAATTTTTGATTGACTAATCAATCAAGAAAGCCCCAAAAATTAGAGGACTCATCCTCTACTCGGATTCGCTCCGGCTCATCCCATGTAAAAAAGTTTCCACTGTCACTGTTACCATTTCTTGCGGGTCAATGGTGGCGGCATCCGGCAATTTGAAAAATTCACGGGTTAGGGCAAAGGCAATCAACGGACCCGCAAAAGTTCGGGCGGCAATACCGGGGTCTACGCGCCGAAGTGTGCCGAGGTCCATCTGGTGCTCCATATAACGCCGCAGAAAGGTGATAGCCGGTAGGGGTCCGACTGTACTCATCATCTGTGCCACTTCCGGACGACGCACTGCCTCCCCCATGAGCATCCGAAGCATCGAAATTGCCATTCGATTGGAGATGGTTGCCACAAACGTCTTGCCAAAGTGGGTCAATGCTTCACGGGGCGGCATTTCCATAAATTCATCCCCGTGCATAATCATTTGCAGGGCAGGAATGCGCTCCTGGACAAGGGTACGGAAAAGGTCCTGCTTATCCTTAAAGTAATGGTAAATCAGACCGGGCGACCCGATTCCTGCCGCCTGTGCGATATCTTTATTGGTCGCTTTCTCAAACCCTTTGCTTGAAAAGACACGTAATGCACCATCTATGATTTGTTGGCGACGTTGTTCAAATTCCTGATCGTCACGGGTCGGCATTGTGATTCCTCATCCCCATCCTTGATTGACCAATCAATCAGTAATATAAGGGAGGGCGAGATAAAAGTCAATACATATGGTTAAAAAAGAAGAGAGGTTCTATTATAAGAACCCCTCCCCTATGGTATCAGCTAACTTCTCCCTTACATCGCCGGGCTATTCAGAATACCTACATGATTAGTCCTTAATTACCCGATCCACGCTTCCCACTGCTCCCCCAAATCTTTACCCATCGCCCGGAAATAAATGGTCAGCTTGCCGTAGGCAATCAGAATCGCTTGAACATAAATATGGAGCTGTAATTCCAAATTCGGGTTGAAGCCTTCACGGTCAACCGTTTGGCTCTGAATCTGCGCTTCGGAAAGTGCGCTGAGGGCTTCCATCAGCTCTGCATCCAATTTATTGAACCACGCAGTCAGGGCGGCAACGCTGGTTTCTACATTCTTGTCCGCATGGCGATAGGCGAAGTTTTGGGTGAAGGTTTTGAACGCATCAATATAGGAGCATTCCACCTCCCCCAGTTCGCGAAAGATACCACCGAGGGTCGGGTTGCCGTTGATTTGGAAGGCAAGGTCTGCATCAGTCAGGGTTTCCAGTAAGCCGTTCCGCATGGCGTGGGTGCCGGTAATCATATCGCCATGGTTTGTAACGAGCGTATTCATAGGTTTTCCTTTTAGGAGGGATATCAGGTTTTATAAAACAGGGTAGGGGGACAATCCCATTATAGAACATTTGACCTAAAGCAAAAAGCGATATAGAGGGAAATATGCTAGGGAATAGGACGCAAGCGGCTTTATGGCGCAGTGATTTTGGCGATGATGGCATGGACGAAGCGGAGGGTTTCGGGGAAGGTCGCTTCGTGGTCTACTTCCTCATCCCGATAGGCTTCGCGCCATAGCAACGCATTTTTGATAAGCGATGACCATTCGGGTAATGCCTGTTGCGCCCATAATGCCGCCTGCGGTTTGGATACCTGTTCGCCAAAGGTACAGGCATACAATGCCCGACAAAGGGTGAGAATTCCGTATGCTTGTTGGGGTCGTCGCCGCATCTGGTGAATATACCGCTCCCACCCTTTTGCCTGTTCCTGTACAGCTTGAATGAACTCGGCTCTGGTAATCACAGGGATAATGGTTTGCGGGGATGGTCCCGCCAGAATTACCCCTTTTTCACGCACCATATACCAATTGATCAGCCAATCCTTGCCCGCTGTTTTCCAATGGAATGGTTCGCCGGGGCTGACAATGGCAATCGGACTGGAGTGTGATTTGAAGGTTTGAAGTGCCTGTATGGAGAAATAAGCAATTTCGACACGGTTGTTCCATTCAGGATAGTCTTGAATAAATTGATGCTGTACCTGCGCCACTGCCTCAAATTCCTCTGCGCTCAAATCCTCTGTAAGGGCGACAAGCAGATCAATATCGCTGATTTCCCTATCAAAATCGCCCCATACCAAAGAGCCATAGAGATAAACCCCCATAAGTTTATCAGAAAGCACCGCCGATATATCGTCAATCAGTTTCTTCAGTACCGTGTTAATTTCGGGATGGGGAGTCGGGTGAGTCATGCAATCAACCTGTGTGAAAACCCTATATAGTTGAAGATAAAAAATATTCACGCGGGAAATGATTTTTTAACCTCGTTTCCCGGTTGTAAAGATTTTTACAGGGTAGAAAAAAGAACCCCGATGGTGGAATATCACCATCGGGGTTCTTTTTTTGAAGAAAAAATGGACTAGGGCTTGAACGCCGCGCCGACATCACCGGACCCGACAAGACTACCCTTGGTCAAAGTGGCGAGGTCGCCATAGGTGGTTAAACGGGGGGCTTCATACGAAGAAGTGGTGGGTTGTTGCATCTCTGTATTCCTTCAGGTTTAGGGTTTGAAAACTGCCGCCGCATCACCGGAGCCAACAAGTTGTCCTTTGGTGATGGTTGCCAAATCACCAAAAGTGGTGAGTCGTGGCGATTCATAGACCGGGGTTAATAGTTTTTCCATAAACAACTTCCTCCTCAGTGGTGGTGTTCGGGAATACAAAGAGGCGGGTGCTACACGTTTGCCCACCAACCTGCCCCGATTGTCCACATCTACATGGCGAAACAGGATGACTAGGCTTTGAAATTGTTTGCCGAGTCGGTCGTGCCAGCCAACGTCCCTTTGGTGATCGTTTTCAAATCACCATAGGTGGTGAGATGGGGAGTTTCATACGTCGGGGCGATTTGCGTGTTCATCCATCCTCCGTGAATAATAAATTACGATAAGCTTTGCGTCTACATCATTCTAATTCTAAAAATCAGTTAAGGCAAGTGGGGTAAAATTGCCATCAACTGAAATCCCCCTAAGCGTAACATCACTCCTTATTACACTCAGGGGTATCTGCAACCATAAAGGTTGTGGTTAGGGCTTCATATTACCGGTGGTATCGCCGGAGGTGGCAAGTTGCCCTTTGGTGATCCGTTTCAGGTCACCGTAGGTGGTCAGATGGGGGGTTTCATACAGCGAACCCAAGGGTGCAGCTTCGGTTGAGATTGCCTTCTTCATAAGTACTCCATGAGTTAAATAAAGGTATAGACGTTTTTATTCTAACACAATACACATCGAATTGCAAGCCTTGTTTTATCTTTAATTGTTCCTCCGACAAATAAGCCCTATTCCTAACCGTAACATTTGGCGACACCGCAAATGTTACGGATCTTTCCCTGAAAAGCAGGTCGCTTACATTTTATAACATAATGAGATTCCCAGAACAGGGCACTCATCCCAAACTAAATATTTACAAGTTTATCTTATTCTTCACCGAAGAGAGGCAGGTTCTATGAAACAAAAAGAGGATGCCCACTACTTTAGCAGGCATCCTCTCTATTTGGTGTAGAAGAAGAGATCTTATGCCAACGCCGCCGCTACCAATTCTGCGACTTCGCCGGGGTGGTTGCCCACTTTACCGCCCGCGTCAATCAGAGCATTAATTTTAGAATCCGCCGTGCCTTGCCCACCCCCGCTAATAATCGCCCCTGCGTGTCCCATCCGTTTGCCTGTGGGCGCACTTCGCCCGGCAATGAAGCCAAAGACCGGTTTGGTAACGTGCTTTTTGATGTAGTCTGCCGCGTTTTCTTCGTCCGTGCCGCCGATTTCCCCAATCATCACAATTGCTTTTGTGTCGGGGTCGGCTTCAAAGGCTTTCAATACATCAACAAAGGTCATACCGGGAACGGGGTCGCCGCCAATCCCAACAATGGTACTCACGCCGATGTCCCGTTGCAGTAATTCGTAGCTGACTTCGTAGGTTAAGGTTCCTGAACGGGAGACAATACCGACGGGACCGGCTTTGGCAATTGAGCCGGGAATAATCCCGACTTTTGCTTCATTGGGGGTCAACATACCGGGACAGTTCGGTCCCAGCAATGTCACCCCTTTGGCATCCACATACCGTTTGACAGGCAACATATCCTGTACCGGTACCCCTTCGGTAATACAGATAATCAGGTCTACCCCGCTATCCGCCGCTTCCAAAATGGCATCGGCGGCGAAAGGGGCAGGCACAAAAATCAGGCTGGTGTTTGCGCCTGTGGCTTTGACGGCTTCCGCAACAGTATTGAAAACCGGAACTCCGTTCAACGCGGTTTGTCCGCCTTTGCCCGGTGTCACCCCGGCAACGACCTTTGTCCCGTACTCTACCATCTGCTGGGCGTGAAAGCCCCCTTCCCGTCCGGTAATCCCGGAGACGACAACTTTGGTGTGTTTATTAACGAATACGCTCATTTTTCCTCGAAAGAGAGTGAAGCGCGAAGCGTGAAGAAACGTTATATTGTTTCTTCGCTCTTAATTCTTCACTCTTCGCTCTGCTGTCCGCAAAAATCCCAAACGACATCGTATAAGACCTGCGCCCCGTAGACGAGGTTGGCGATGGAAATCCGTTCGTTGTGTCCATGCACCAATCGTTCTCCATCCACTGCCGCTTCGTAACGGCTGGGGGCAAAGCCGTAAATTTTGGTTCCCAGTTGGACGATGGCTTTGGCATCGGTTGCGCCTGTTAGCAGGGTTGGCACCAACACCGAATCGGGGGCGTGGGTTTGCACTGACTTGACAATCGAATCGTACAGGGGCGATTCAAGGCTGGCTTCCAACGCGGGTCCATCATCCTCAAATTCAATTTCCACCCCATCGGGGAGGAAGGGTTCATATTCGGCACGGAATTCTGCAATCCCGAAGCCGGGCAGGGTACGCCCGTCTACCCGCGCCACTGCCTCGCTGGGGAAAACGTTAATTTTTGACCCTGTATTGACAATCGTAGGCGCGGCAGTGTTGTGCGTAATGGCATAGAGATAGCGTTTGTGGTTCTCTTCCAGGGGCAAGGCTTCAATTGCCGCCGCCACATCTGCGCCTGGTTCGACCACCTTTAACATCAATTCCGCAACGGTGGCGGGTTGGGTTCCTGCCATCGCTTCAATATAGGCTTGGGCGGTGGGGGTGATATGGGCGGGGGGTTGGGCTTTGCCAATGGCAACCACGGCTTCCGCCAACCGCACCACGGTATTGTCCGATTTGGGGATGCTGGCGTGTCCGGGTTCACCGCGCACGGTCATCTTAAAGCGGGCAAGTCCTTTTTCGGCGGTTTGGATATTCATTAGCAGGGCATCGCCCACTTTGGTCGTGTTGCCTCCCCCTTCGTTCAGCGCGTATTCGGCGCGAATCAGATCAGGGTGATGTTCCACCAACCATAATGCGCCGAAGGTGCCCGCCCGTTCTTCGTCCGCCGCCGCCATCATAATCAGATCCCGTTTCAGGCGGATGCCCTGTTTGGCAAGGCGGGCAAACAACACCATTAACATCAGGTGTTGCGCCACAATCCCCTTCATATCCAACGCGCCGCGCCCCCAGATGTAGTCATCATGGATTTCACCGCCGAAGGGCGGGTGAATCCACTTGTCCTCTTCTACGGGCACGACATCAATATGGGACATCAGCAGAAGGGGTGCTTCTTCCCCCGTGCCTTTTAAGCGCGTCACCACATTGCCGCGTAGGGGTGCGCTTTCCAGCACCACCGGCTCCAACCCTTCATTCCGCAGGACATCGGCAATCCATTCCGCCGCCGGGGTTTCGTTGCCGGGGGGATTGCTGGTGTTAAAGCGGATCAGCGTTTGCAGAAAGTGGACGATTTCGTCTTCAAATACGGGTATGGTGGACATAAAAACCATCGGGGTATTGAGTATTGGGAATTGAGAAAACGACAACCCACCCCCTAACCCCCTCCAAGGAGGGGGAAAGTGTTTTGTAGGTAAAATCGTTTCTCAATACGCAATACCCAATACGTGCTTAGCCTTTCGCCAGGGCAACTGCCTTCTGCGCCGCTTCCGCCAGCGTTTCGGCGGTGACAAGGTTGGCTTCCGCCAGCAATGCCCGCCCTTCTTCGGCGCGGGTTCCAACAATCCGTGCCACCATGGGGACATCGGTCTTGACAATTTTCAGGGCTTCCAGAATCCCCTTCGCTACTTCGTCGCCGCGTGTAATCCCGCCGAAAATGTTAAAGAGAATCACTTTCACACGGGTGTCCCGCAGGATGATTTCAATGGCTTTTGCCACTTTGTCGGCTTGCGCCCCACCGCCAATATCGAGGAAGTTGGCAGGTTCGCCACCATATAGTTTGATGACATCCATCGTCGCCATCGCCAACCCAGCTCCGTTGACCATACAGCCGATGTTGCCATCAAGGTCAATATAGGTTAGTCCGGCGTTGCGGGCTTCGGTTTCCGCATCGGTTTCTTCGCTCAAATCCCGTTCCGCTTCTAATTCTTTCTGGCGGAAAAGCGCGTTGTCGTCCACATCCACCTTACCATCTAACGCCATCAACGTACCATCGCCCAGGAGGACTAGCGGGTTGATTTCGGCAAGGTTGGCATCGCTTTTGGTATAGACTTGATAGAGTTGTTTGACAATCTGGGAGAATTGGCGGATTTGCTCTTTGGTAAACTCCACCCCTTTTTCGGCTTTCATGCCTTCGGAGATGAAGTAGGCAACTTCGCGTGCCTGATAGTCTTGCAAGCCCAGCATGGGGTCAATCCGCACAAAGATGATTTTTTCGGGGGTGCTGGCGGCGACTTCTTCAATATCCATCCCGCCCGCCGCCGATGCCATAAAAGCGATGCGGCGGTGAGCGCGGTCCATAATCGCCGCCAGATAAATTTCATGGCGAATGTCTGCGCCGGGGTCAATCAAAATCTTCTCAACTTTTAGCCCTTTAATATCCATCCCCAAAATGGCATTGGCGTGGGTTTCAACCTCTTCCATCGTGCGGGCGAGTTTCACACCCCCCGCTTTACCACGCCCCCCTACCAATACTTGCGACTTCACGACAACGGGCAAACCGAGTTTTTCAGCAATCGCCACGGCTTCGGCGGGGGTGGTTGCCACCTCGCCCACGGGAACGGGAATGCCGAATTTCCCGAAGAGCCGCTTTGCTTGATATTCCTGTAGCTTCACGGGGTTCCTCCAACTACGTTGTTTTAGTACTGATTAAAGGGCAATTTGACGGCGGACATGCCGTGTCCCTTTGTTTTTTGTTTCACAAATGGGGATTGTATGGGAAAGGGGGGGAAGGGCAAGGCTAGGGACAAACCAATCTATAGCCTTACTAAAGCATGTTCCATTACTGTTCGGGTTTTGTTACCCCCTATTCGTTCCAACTCATCTAACCAACGTTCAACTTCTGCATCCGTTCCATATATTTTTCCCAGCAATGACAGATATTCTAATCGAACTACTTGCGAACTTACCCCTAATAATGAACCCGAAGCCCAAAGATTATGTAAAGCGACATCGGAACTGTAGTATTGCAAGGCAGGAATAGCGATAGATACCATCTGACGTTGAATTTCTTCAAGACAATCTTGAATAGTTGCAGTGTTAAAAGTCCACCATACATCTTGATGTTGGGGTAGTAAATCCCCAATCCGAACGCGCCAATGGCAATCTATTTCTGACGGTTTGGTAGTCGTACTGGTACGCATTCGAACCGAACGAAACACCCGCGCCAAAACAGAGGAATATACGCCAAGATTGACAGTGAAATGAGGGATTTCAGCCGTGGAATTACTACTCCGTTGAAAATTAATCAATGCCCAATTGTTGTGAACTTGATGGCGAAAATTAGAGTGGCTTTGACTAAATCCCGCTTGCTGGAGAGTTGGCTTTAGAGTATTAAGGAATTGGTTAAAAAGATTGTTCATGGGGAAACTTTGCAGAAACCATCTGTCAAAATCGTAAGGTATCGGTTATAGTTTGGGCAACCTGGCATCTGTGGAAAATAAACTGATGACCTTTACCACATACCGACCTTTTACCATAGAAGAATATCACAAAATGGCAGAGGCGGGTGTCTTTGCCCTGGATGAGCGCGTCAAACTATTAGGAGGCAGGATTCGACCTAGGTCCCCTGTTGGTAGAAGGCACATACAAACGGTTCGACGGCTAAACCGCGTATTCATGAAATCATTCGGGGAAACACACGAAATTGATATCCAGAATCCTGTAGTTTTGTCGAAGCATAGTGAACCGGAGCCGGATGCGATGGTGGTACGTCGTCCGGTATCCGATGCGCTAATGGAAAAACCTACCGCCGCCGATGTCTTTCTCCTAGTTGAAGTTAGCGACACAACCTTGAGCTTTGACCGTGATGAAAAACTACCGTTATATGCTGAGGCGGGGATTCCTGAAGTATGGGTGATTGATGTAAACCGTGAAATTTTGACTCAATACCACACACCGCGCAATGGAGTTTATACCCGTTCGGCAGTGTATCAACGCGGGGATACGATTATGACAACTTTAGGGGTTGAGGTTATTGCAGACGACATTTTGCTTTCCCCGTAAACTTCAATTCTCAAAAGTCGCTACTGCTTTCTGATATGCCAGAAACGTTACAGCATCAAAGCAAACGAAGGTAACAGCTGTGGACAAGGCATGGCTCGCCAGAAAATCGCGGACCGTGTTCACAGCAATGGGGGTGGCAAGTTCAATCGGATAGCCATACGCCCCACAACTGATGGCGGGAAAGGCAATGCTTTCAATGCCGTGCGCCCCGGCAAGTTCCAGCGAGCGACGATAGCAAGAAGCCAGCAACTCCGCCTCTCCTTTATTCCCGCCCCACCAGACCGGACCCACCGCATGAATCACATACCTTGCAGGGAGATTGTAGCCTTTGGTAATTTTGGCATCCCCGGTTTTACACCCCCCCAACGTGCGACATTCCGCTACTAGTTCGGGTCCGGCGGCACGATGAATCGCTCCGTCTACCCCACCGCCGCCCATCAGGGTACTGTTGGCGGCATTGACAATCGCATCCCCTTCAAATCGGGTGATATCGCCTTGAACTACGGATAGGTTCATAATGATTGCTCCTTACTCAAAGAATAATAATTGCCCCCATGTCGTCAAAACTGCAATTGCAATAAGGAAAGTAAGAAAGAAACCGGGTTTTCAACGGCAGAAACCCGGTTTCGTGGCTTTTGATAGCTTTGTAGATGGAAAATGTCGAGAGGTTTTCTCTCTATCTCTATCTCTACCTCTAACCTCTATCTCCCTACACTTCCATTTCGGTTTGGGGTCCGGCGTTTAAGCCCGCCAGCGAAATCCCCTCGCGGGCGGCGATGAGTACACCCAACCCTGTGACAAGGAACCATTGGAGCATGTGGGTCACAATGACCACCGCAAGGGCTTGCTCACTGCTGATGGCGATGCCACTGATGGTTAATGCCAACACCCCCGCGCCTTCAAAGGTGCCCACATTGCCCGGACCTGCCGGAATCATAATGATGAGATTGATCAACGCGAGCATGAGAATGGAAACGGTGATGAGTTCGGCAGGATTCGCGGTGGCATTAAACGCCAGCAAAATCATTGCAAAACTCAATGCCTGACTGCCCCATGCTAACAAACTTGTGCCGATAATTCCGATGAGGGATTGGGGGCGGCGCAGGGCGTGAAGCCCTTTGGCAAACCGCGCCATGACATCCAGCAAACGGTCGCGCAACCCTTCGGGGACGGGCCACATCACCCATGCCGCCAGTCTGAGCGTAAAATCTTCCAAGAACAAAAACATTAATAACCCGACCAAAACCGCCCCAAACAAAAAGAGCGCGACGGTTTCAATCCATTGCGCCTGCTCGGTCAATTGGTGAATTGAACCCGCCACCCCCAACAAAAAGACTAAGGTAAAACCATCAAAAACCCGTTCAACCACCAGCGTACTCAACGCCACCGTTTTACGAACGGAGGTCCGTTGCGCCAACCCCCACATCCGCCACACCTCCCCCGCCCGTGCGGGCAAGATATTGTTGGCGGCAAAGCCCAGCAGAAGAACGGGAAATAAGATACGGGGCGAAATTCGTTGTCCAGCGGCGGGTTTTAAGATAATGCCCCAGCGCCATGCGCGAAAGGCATAATCCGCCAGAATTAAGACCCCGGCGGGAATCAGCCAGCGATAATCGGCGGCGGCAAAAGAGGCGGCGATCTCGCCCCATTCCTGCCCCCGCAGAGAGAGATAGAGGAAAACGAGGCTGATGACCGCGCCCAATACAATGAGGAGTTGCTTACGAGACATTGAAAAAGGAAAGGGGTTCAATGGCGGAGCTACAAGCGACTCTGCCTACTTAAAAAGGTAGCCCACACCTTGGGTTGGGGTGGGCTACCGTCCGGGTCAGATTGTATGGCTAGACGGGATTCCGTCAAGGTAGAGAAATGAGAAACGGGAACGCTAACAATAGCCTTCTCGTTTCTCATTTCTCTTTACTCGGAAAGCCGTGCCGCCGTTTCCGCGAGGCGGGTGGCATAGCCCATTTCGTTGTCATACCATGCCGCCACCGAAACAAAGTTGCCGTTCAGCACATTGGTCAGGGGCAGGTCTACAATCGAAGAGTGGGGGTCGCCAACGATACGGGAGGAAGCCCATTCATCTTCCAACACGCCCATGATGCCCTTCAACGACCCCTCGCTGGCGGCGGCGCGGAAGGCATTGTTGATTTCATCAATGGTGGTATCCCGTTTTGTCAGCAGGTTCAATTCCACAATACTGCCCGTGCGAACCGGAACCCGATAGGCTTTGCCGGTAATTTTGAGGTCGCTCCAGATGAATTGAAGCGCTTTTGCCGCCCCCGACGAAGAAGGAATCACGTTTTCGGTTGCCGCCCACGAATCGCGACGGTCTTTCATCGGTTGGTCGGTCAATGCCTGCGTATTGGTATAGGCGTGAACCGTGGAGAAATAGCCGTGTTCAATCCCGAAATTGTCCAGCAATACCTTTACCACCGGACCGAGAGCGTTGGTGGTACAACTCGCCATACTGACAATTTTGTGGGCTTCCGGGTTGTAATCCTCAAGGTTAATGCCGGGAAGCAGGAAGGCATCCGCATCGGCTTTGGTTTTGCTGGGCGCACTAACCAATACCCGCTTTGCGCCTGCGTCCAAATGTGCCTGCGCCCCGGCGCGGGTGGTGGCGCGTCCGGTACAATCCACCACCAAATCCACGCCCATCGCGCCCCAATCCGGTAGGGCATTCATCGTATTGTAATAGGCGATTTCGCGCCCACCGATGACAAAACTGTTTTCGCGTGCCTCCACCTTCTCATGCCAGCGTCCGTAGTTGGAATCTACTTCAAACAGGGCGGCGAAGGTGGGAATAGCCCGGATATCCGAAATGGAAACGGGGGTAAACAAATTGTTCTTCAACGCGACGCGTAATGCCGAACGACCAATCCGACCAAAACCGTGAATAGCTACTTTGCCCATCCGATACACTCCTTACGAACGGCAAGGGTAGCCTCCCGCCCTTACCGTCTATAAACCAATGGAAGACTCCTCACATTGTAAGCAACCTTGAGTAACCGACAAGGCACACCCGGCATATACACACTCGCCACGATGAAGCGGTGGTTATACAATGAAACCCGATATTGATAGCCCTGTCCTTTTTGCGGAGTGATTGCTATGGCATTGGTTGCCATTTTCCTGAATACGCTTGCGCCTGTCTTCGTGTTGGTGATTGTTGGCTATCTGGCGGGAACCCGCCTCCATTTTGAACCCCGTACCCTTTCCCGCCTCGCCTACTGGGTGTTGGCTCCCGCCTTTGTCTATTTTTCCTTTAGCACTGCCACGCTGGAAATTGTGGCGGCAACCCGCATGGCGGCGTTTTATACGGTTGTCACGGCGGGGAGTATTCTGGCGGCGGGGCTGATTGCTTTTGTCTTACGCCGCCCGCCCCAAAAAATCGCGGCGTTTGTGCTGATTGCCGCCTTCGGCAATGTGGGCAATTTCGGGTTGTCGGTAGTGCAATTTGCCTCCGGGGAGGAAGCCTTAACGGTCGGAACGGTCTTTTTTCTGATCGGGAATTTTATTGGCTTCGTGGTGGGGGTTCTGGCGGCAACGTGGCATAAAGGCAATCGGTGGGAAGCGGTGCGGAGTGCGGTTCTCAATCCGGCGGTGCTGGCGGCAGTGATTGCCATTCTTTTCAAGCAAGTGAATTTCACCCTGCCCCCATTTCTGATGCGCTCGGTGGAATTGGTTGCCGATGCGATGATTCCCGTGATGTTGCTCTCGTTGGGGGTGCAGTTCGCCCATCTGGGGCGATTTCAGTTGACGGGGGAGGTCGTGCTTGCCAGTATGGTACGCCTGATTGTTAGCCCCGTACTCGGCTTTTTGTTGGCGGGGGTGTTTATGCTTACCAGCGTGGAACGGGCGGCGGGGTTGGTACAGGTGAGTATGCCCTCGGCGGTTTTTACGGCACTGCTCGCCATCGAACACGAATTGGAGCCGCAGTTTGTCACCACTGCGGTTTTTCTCTCCACCGTTTTTAGTGCCATCACCTTGACGGTGGTGCTGGCGTTGGTGTAGACCCATCTCACAAGTTTCCCCCGCCCTAAAGGGACGGGGCTAAAAAGCATGTGCTTGCGGGGTGCTTCTGTTCCCCATCAACAAACGGGGCAATCGGTATATTTTTGGATGTATCTCCATTCGCTGAACCGCCCCTCTCCGCCTATGGATTACATACTTTTTGCGCTTTCGGTGCCCCGCGTCCCGCTATTAGGATACATTTCCTGTTAAAATTTCTTCACAGCTCTTGGAAATTCTGTTCGACTTTGCTATACTATAGATATGAATGTCATATCATTCTGCTCCGGTTGGAGCATGAACTCGAAGGCACAATCCATTGATACGGGATTGTGCCTTTTTTCTTTCTGTGCGGAGGCAATATGCGCCATTACGCGATAGTACGGGTTATCAACGACTTGCTTGTTCAAGTGGTCAGCACTGCCGAGTTCATCCAAGAACGCTCGGCTGTGGAATGGGCAAAACGCCGCCACGTAGACGGACAACGCTTGCAGTTGATTACCGCCCCTCAGCGTATCGCCGTACCGGTAGGGAAAGCCGTCCGCCGTCCACAGGGATGGGATACGTTGTTGTAGAGTGAAAAGTGATAAGTGAAGACAGTGACGGAAGTGAAAATGCTCCCTAGAGAGGCGATGCTTCGCAAGCAACGGGTTTCTAGCCCCGCCTCTTTAGAGCGGGGAATGGTGGTTAATATGAGCATTCTATCCGTGCCACAGAACCAACAGTCTAATAGATTCGTTTGAGGAGAGGGTGTCGTTCACTTATCACTTTTCACTCACCACTAATCACTGCCGTTTGACATTTACAGCGTTCGGTATATAATACGGTTTCGTTGAATCTTCAACGAGCGAACTCAATTGCCCGTTCGACATCATCTATTACGATAGAGGATGCCCTTCGGAACCCTCGTTTGGTGAGGGGATGTTCTGCAAATGGAACATCACCGATTTTGGACGGAGCGTTCAACAACGATCTGTATGGACGTTTGTAGTACCTGCGCGACGACACGTTAGCAGTCCATCTATCGCGGTACACCGTTCGCCTCGGCGCGTAGCACCCACGCTACCAGACGCACAGCACGGGCCCCCATGAGATGGCGGGCTTTTTTATTGCCCCCGCGTTGCGTCGCCGAAACTTCCCTGAATACCTGAGCCCTTAAACAAGGTTCGTTTGCCACGGACATGACTTGCCTTGCCGTGTGGTAAACGTTCTTTTTTTGTGCGAAATTCATTGCTCGAAAAAGAACGAGAAACCAATCAGGCATTGTCACGGGCGTTCGTTCAGCCGCTTTTCCCGGCTGAGCCAATGCGTGCGCGAATGACTGTTTTTTATACGCGCACACACACCTTTTATTACTCTTGGTTGTAGGTTTGCCCCTACAACACCTTTCTCTGAAAGGGGTGTGGCTCCGATGCAGACGTACAAGAATTATCTGCAAACACGCTATAACCTGCCTGCTGATGGGCAGTTGACGGATTTCTTAACCCGCCGCGATGGTCAATTGTTCCTGGATGACCGTCTGAATCTGAATGAATTGGCGGCGACCTACGGCGCACCGTTGGAAGTGGTCTATACTCCGCAAATTACGCGTCAGATTGAGCGCATGGCGGGTTATGCCCGACAGGCAAAGGAGGTGGCGGACTATTCCGCCCCCTTTCTCTACGCCTATGCCACCAAAGCCAACTTTGCGGCGGAAGCGGTTCGCACCGCGCTAAACGCCGGGGCGCATTATGAAACCAGTGCCGCCGCCGATGTCGAAGTGGCGCACATGCTCTGGCGCGATGGGGTTTTGCCGTCGGACCGTTTGATTTTTGCCAACGGTTCCAAAGAGAATCATTACCTCGCCGCTATCATGCGCCTGCGGTTGGCGGGCAACCATAACATCATTCCCGTCCTGGATGATTTGGACGAGTTCCAATTGCTCCAACAATCTGCCGCCCCCTTCCATTTCGGGGTGCGCGAACGGGAAGCGGGCAACCGCGATGGAACGCACCTCGGCAACAACCGCTTCGGCTTGACCCACGACGAAATTGAATTTGTCGCCGATGCCCTGGCGCACCATCCCCGTCACTCGTTGGTGGTGTACCACGCGATGATTGGCAGTCAGGTGGAAGACCGCGCCCATTTCGTGGCAATGCTCCGTGCCTCGGTGGAAAATTACGCCCGTCTGCGCCGCCGCGTGCCG
>CBKYSX010000007.1:0-21745 GCA_966690745.1 uncultured Ardenticatenales bacterium | reverse complement strand
AACTGGTCACCAGCTTAACCGCAACAAGCCCCGACTTAAAAGAACCTGTTGTAGATTGGTTGGTTACAAATATTGGTATACCTGCCTCAAACCGCCAGTGGATTACGCCAGAAGGTGGGCAATTAACCTCTGATATTAATACCCTGCGGGTACAAGTTTCTCCTAATACTATCCAAACACCGGTTGAGCTAAATGTAAACAAGTATGAAGCAAGTGTTTCAAACCCGATCTTGGTTGCATTTACTCTGGCTGTTTCGCCTTCAACCTCCGTTGTAACAGTCTTCTCCCAAACAATCACATTAGGTGCCGATGTTGCTACATTTCTGCCCTTGCCGCAAGAGGCTTATGGTTCATTGGGGTTTTATCGCTTGGATGAAGTTAGTGGGGAATGGAATGCGGTACCTGGTTCGATTAACTGGAATATCGGAACGTTGGTTGGACAAATTGATCGTCCGGGGATCTATGGTATTGGTTTTGGGGCAGACCCTTCTTATGGGGCACAACATGTTCCTGCATTATTGGGATACACCACTGATGAATTTAGTGGCAACAGCAGTTACGATTACCCCCTAGTAATGCCACCAGGTCCCGGTGGCTTAGGTATGAATTTAGGTCTGCGCTATTCCAGCGAGAATGTGAACGCCATCTTTGCAGGGTATCAACCAAGTATTGGTATTCTTGAAGATGTTACACGCCAAGCCAGTGTAGTCGGGTGGGGCTGGAACATTGGGGGATTGGGTCAAATTACCCGTGACTTGAACAACGGAGGCATGTATTTGACCTTTAGCGGGGGTAGTTACGAGTTAATATACGGCGGCGAGGATGATGATGACGATATTATTCTGTGGTATACCAAACCCGAATCATTTCTGAAGATAACCTCCACATATTCTGGCGGTAGCGGCAGTTATGCTGTACGAGGCACAGAATGGACGGTCACAACCCAAGACGGGACAACCTTTATTTTCGGGGATGCTACGTGGGGAAACGATAGTGGTGCTGTTGCCTATAATATAGAACCCCGGGACGAACCTAACGAAGATGAATGTAGACGCACGTTCCGGGAAGCCCATTTACGCGAAGTGATAGACGTAAATGCCAACAAAATCGAGATTGCGTATAACCGTGAATTTTCGCCAGCTCTATTATGTGATACTTATCCTGATAATAACCCTAATTATGTACGGGCTGTTTATCCAAATGAGATTAAATATTTCCCCGTGACCGAGGTAGGTGCGGAGCGTGAGACGGTTCGGACACTGTTCGGATATGTTCCGCGCCAAGATGTGGAGTTTCAATACGATCCTTTTCCCGTTCATATCTATTATGCCACCCAACGGTTAATGACTGTGACGATGCAGGTACGCAACACAGATACTGTTTCTGTTCCTACCTTACCATCCTACTATTCAACTACCCATAGTTATGTATTAAGCCAAACATACGATTGGCGTGAGGAACCCGATAAGGATGGCAATGGAGCCGGAATCCTATTGTTGGATGGTGTTACAATACGGGGTAAAAATGGCACAGAACGTCCGCCGACCCAATTTGATTATGTAAAACCGGATGAATTATCCGCCAACTTCAACGTATTGAGTTCCGTAGATAATAAGCAGGGTGGTACGGTAGGATATGAGTATAGGAAACACACGAATATTTTGATTCGTGGCTGTGACGACCCTAGCGGCAATCGTTACACACGCCGTTTCCGTGTAACAGAGATGGAAGTTGCCAACGGTTTTGGTGAGTTGGTACAACACCGTTATTTCTTTACAAATACAGTTGCCCCAACAACGATTACGGATACCGCTTTTGCTGTGGGATATGACTATCTAACCGGATGTACAGATGATTTTGAATTTGGCGGGTATAACTATGTTCGTCATGAGGTTTACGACGTAGACCTGACTGAACCACAAACGCCAACATATACCCTCGTACAAAATACCGAGAGTCGTTACTACCAGCGAAGCGGTTCGAACCTTATTCTTAGCAAGGGGCTACCTTTAAGTGTTAGAGTTTTATCTTTGGAGGATGGGCTTCCTCTGCAAGCCATAACCAATACCTACACAATTCTAACTGATACGTGGCTTTTGCCACAATATCCCACAGCTACAATCCGCTTTAACTGGGTGCGAAAGGACCAATCGCAACAAATTACCTACGGTGTAGGAGATACTGCCGCCTATACCACAGGCATCATTACCAACTATTTTTATGATGATGTCAAACAGGGCGGCGACCAATATGGTCTGGTGACGGAAATGGCGGAATACAATTCCGCTTTGACCGGCTGGCCCTATCGCACCATCCAGAATGAATATGTCATTACGGGTTCGCTCGCTTCGACTTACACTGACACACAATTCCTGATTCGCACGGATCAGGTTACGCAAACCGCACCGTACAGTGTTTCAGCTGAGATTTGTGTGGGGCATACGTTATTTGATTATGATTCTTTAGGGCGGCAAACTGCATCCCATACAGCTGTGAATACCTGTAGCGATGTCATCACAGACCGTATCACAGTTCGGCAAGGGTATGATGTCTATGGCAATGTGATTACGAGTACGGATGCCAATAACCATTCTACAATTGTCGGTTATGACACACATAGCTCGGATGGGTGGCCCCGGCTATATACCTATCCATTAACCAGTACTTCCCCGCTTACAAGCACGAGTTTGGTTACCCGCTATGTGTGGGACAAAGTTTTGGGTCAAGTCACGCGTATGACTGACCCCAATGGTAACCATACCGATTACCTGTATGACGAATACGGTCGTCCCACACATCAATGGATGCCGGGTAAAGGAGGAGCCAATCCTGCTTCGCATCGCTGGTTCTATGAGGATTTTGGTGGAAGTGCCCAACCTTACTATGTGCGAGAATGGTTCCGAAGCGATGAGGGGGGTAATAACCCTGAAGAATATGTTTTCAGCCATACCTATTATGATGGATTGGGTCGGGTTCTCGAAAGCCGCAATACCTATTTTGCCTCTGCCGGTAGTAGCTCACAACACACCGTCTCTTATATAGAATACCACCCTTTGGGTGAGCCTGATGTCGTCTACGCGCCGGTAGCCACAACAGCCCTTACAACCTTCATACCTATTTCCAATCCGATTTGGACCAATGCCCCGCGCACCACAACCACTTATGATGGCGTAGGACGACCACTGGATGTTACCGCACCTGACGGAACGGTAACCGGGGTTCGTTATGGAGTAGTTCCGGCAGGGGGGCAAGCCTATCTGTGGCACGATGTCAAAGATGCAAATCAACATCGCCGCCAACAACGCATGGATGCGTTTGGGCGTTTGGCGTATGTGCTGGAATTTTCGGGAAATTGCGGTGATTGGACAGGGGATCCGAATGATGAGGTTTCGTGTGGACTTACGGATGATTCATGGACTACTTATGCGACAACTACTTATAGCTATGATACCAAAGATCAACTTATTAACGTTATAGACGATGCCGCCAACGTTACCACGATGACCTATGACCTTCTAGGGCGCAAGTTGTCTATGGATGATCCCGATATGAATGTATGGGATTATCGTTATGATGATGCAGGGAATTTGGTGCGGCAGTTAGATGCAGAGGATAACGGAATTTGTTTTGTATATGATGCCATTAATCGGCTCAATGAAAAACGAGTTTTCACAGGAATTTCCGGCTCCATTGACAATCTTAATTGTAATGGTACCCCGTCTTACACAGTAAACTACGGGTATGATGCCGGAACGAACGGCAAAGGGCTTCGCACCAGCATGAGTGACCCCACCGGTTCAACCGCATGGAGTTACGATCAGCGTGGACGACTTGCCAGTGAAACCAAAACCATTGTTTACGCATCAACTGACTATACTTTTACGACCCAATATGGTTACGACACTATGGATCGTATCCGCACTATGGTCTATCCTTTGAACGCGTCGGGCGCGTCGGGCGAAACGGTTACTTACTATTATAGTGACAGTTATCAATCCAATCTCAGCGCGGTTGCGGGAACGGATCTCTATGTTACGGGACGTACATACAATATCTACGGGCAACTATCAGAGCAGACGTTTGGCACTGGTAATGATTTGGAACAACGGTTTGACTATTACGCCTTGGCAACCCCTAATGGACAGGGGCGATTGTCAGCCATGTCGTTGGTTGAACCAAGCGATCCTCCGTCACCTTCAATTCTTACAGACATTACCGTGCAAAAATTCTTATATGAATACGATGCGGTCGGAAATGTGCTTGAAATTACAGACGACATTCCAAATCAGATACAAACCTATACCTATGACCATTTAGACCGCTTAAAGACAGCGGCGGTAAGTGGAGCCACCCAGGATGGAGGGTTGCCACAAGAAACGTACACTTACAATACGATTGGCAACTTGATGACACGTCAGTTCCAATCCCAATCTACTCGTACCTACACTTATGCAAATCAAACGCATTGTAGTGTCGGGGATGCGGGTCCTCATGCCGCAACGGAATTTGATGATTACAGATATTGCTATGATGAAGTAGGAAATATCGTGTCGCGAGAGAATGAAGCCATAGGTCTAGAACAAAACTTCACTTATGATGGTGAAAATCGTCTCGTTGATGTAGAAGGGGAAAGTACTGATGATGCCACCTTTGCCTATGATGGAGATGGCAATCGGGTTATTGTGGAAACAGGTGGGACTGTTACTTTCTACCTCGGCAACTACTATGAATATCGCATAGATAATCTGGGGTCGGAAACGACAAATGCCGAAGTCACCAAATATTATTATGCCGGAACGCAACGTGTGGCAATGCGACGCAGTACGAGTACTCTTTATTTCCTGGTAGGCGACCATCTGGGTTCTACCAGCCTAACGCTGGATGACAACGGGGATATTGTTTCCGAATTGCGTTACGGACCCTGGGGAGAAACACGCTACAGTGATGGCACTACGCCTACCCAACGGCAATACACCGGGCAACTCAATGATGAGAGCATCGGCTTGTATTTCTATAATGCCCGCTACTATGATCCTGTGCTGGCGCGGTTTGTGCAGGCGGATACGGTTATGCCCCAGTTGGGAAACCCCCAAACAATAAATAGATACTCTTATGTTTTCAATAATCCTATAAAATACATTGATCCAACTGGTCATTTTACAGAAGAGGCAATAGCCATGTATTTAAATGAAGTGTATGGAGATAAAGCTGGAGAAATATGGGCAGAATGGTTTAATAATAAGGATTGGTGGACTATGTTGTTACAAGCTGAAGCTGGAGATATGTTGATTGCAAATAGTGCTCTAAGTACAGGTGTGTTTATGTTCTTAGGTGAAGGAAATTCGGTTTTGAAGGGATGGAATTTTCAACCCTTTGATGGAAGTACTATAGGAAAAGCCACATTACAAGAGGTACAAGCAGGTCAAATAGCAGTAGGTCATAGAGAGCTTATTCAGTGGTGGGGGCTAATAAAGTGGGGGGCAAACGATATACCGGAATTCCGTCTTCGTGCAAACAATCTAGAGATTTATGGAACTCAGATCTCACCTGAGAACCGTTTTCTACAGGAGCAAGTAGTTAATATTACTACTGCAATGATAGTTGGGAAAGGGATAGGTAGAGCAATCGGTGGTAGCGGACTCGCACGAGAATACTTACGCGACGGGGCTTCCGAAGGTGTAATTGTTGCTATTACAACAATTTGGGGTGAACCAGGAAGAATTTATATGGATTTCTCCAGAAATACTGAAAACGACTGGGTTCTTCGAGTAAACTATAATGACCGAGGTCCTTGGGGAATACCATTTATGAGAGTTCGGCAAAGACCTGATGGTGGCTTCGACCGACAATAGATAAAGTTCTACACACAAATTCAACGCTTATAAATGCTAATTGGTCTATGAATTGGAAAAATCGATTTTTCCAATTCATAGATAGGAGGAAATTTGTATATTTTTTTCCTGCTAATTACCATTTGGATATTCGGAGCAATTGCACATAATGCAAGTTATTCTGGAGCAGTAACAGTATTACCTTGGGTAGGATTGTTATTCGGTAGTTTCACATCGAAAATTATACCAAGTATTTCCAGATTACAAATTTCCATTCTTATTTTATGGTTGTTTTCTGTTATTATAGATGCAATTCTTTATCAAAATTCCACATGGGAAATGATTTTTATGGGAGGTAAAAATATGCTCCTTGCCTTTTTATTACTAGTAATCCCATGGACCTTGTCGACAATTATTGTGCAATTTATTGTAAAATCCAAATGGGACAATTCCAAATACAAATAATTGCAAAGACAATATTGTAAGATTCCTCAAATTTAAAAAACGAAATTGACTCAATTCGTTACCATATTGGAGCAATTACACCGATTTATTAAGATAAGATTACCCAGTATGTAATGTGGCTGGTACCAGATTATTATTGTTGCTTTCCTCTCAAAATTCTAGTACACTTTCAACAAGCAAAATTTCTAAGACTCCACATAAAAAATTCGTAGAGGTAATCCCATGATGCGGCGACTCGTCATTTTCTTTACAACGGTAGTGGGTTGTTTTCTAATGTTGTTTTTGGTTCACCCTTCTGTTGCTTCCGCTTCTGCTCCCATAAAGACAAAAGCACAGGGATTTGCCAATGCAGGCGGAGCGGAGATTACCATTGACAAGACGGTGGGCACCAATTCCGGCACCTGTGCCACTACCGATACGATTGCGGTAGAAGTGAACTCTACGGTCTACTATTGTTATGAAGTGACCAATACAGGGACAATCACGCTGACCCGTCATGACTTGGTAGACAGCGAGCTGGGAGTCATTCTAAACGATTTCCCCTTTACCCTGGTGCCGGGGGCATCCGCATTCATTACGCAGAGTGCCACGATTACCCAAACCACCGTCAACACGGCGACATGGACGGCATCCTTACCCTCACCACCCACGAGTGCCACTGCTTCAGATGTCGCCACCGTGACGATTGCGATACCATCTATTGATGTCAACAAAACCGTGGGGCTTAGTTCCAGCACCTGTGCAAGCACCGACGAGATTACGATTGCAACGACAACAACCATCTATTATTGCTACGAAGTGGAAAACACCGGGGATATTACCCTCACCCGCCACGACCTGACCGATACGGAATTAGGGACGATTCTGAATGACTTCCCCTTCACGCTGGTTCCGGGTGCATCTGCCTTTATCACCCAGAGTGCCACGATTTCACAAACTACAGTCAATGTTGCGGTCTGGACTGCCTTTAATCCGGGTGGTGGCACTGCCAACGCCACCGATGTCGCCACTGTCACCCTTGAACCGCCAACTGCCGTGACACTAAGTGAGATGAATGCAACATCTGGAACATTGCCTGTGGTCGTATTCGCGGTAAGTGGATTGCTCTTGCTGGCGGCGGCGGGGGTCGTGTTGCGAAAGCGGTAAGTTTTGTAGGTTGGGCAGAAATCTGCCATCTGACGATAATAAGAGCAACGGGGCAATTTACCCCGTTGCTCTTTAATTTGTGACAAAGGGACTTATGACCAACCTTGTGACCTTTCCCGACGGCTTTTTGTGGGGCGCGGCGAGTGCCGCCCATCAGGTCGAAGGGAACAACCGCAATAACGATTGGTGGCAGTGGGAAAAACAACCAGACAAGATTGTCGGTGGGGGGCGGAGCGGCAAAGCCGCCGATTGGTGGGCGGGGCGTGCCGAAGAGGATTTGCGCCGCGCCGCCGCGATGGGGCATACCGCGCATCGCATGAGCCTGGAATGGAGTCGGCTGGAACCGACCCCCGGCAAATGGGACAATGCCGCCTTCGACCGCTACCGCGCCATCATCAGTACTTGCCTTGAACTGGGCATGACCCCGTTGGTCACGATGTACCACTTCACCCTGCCCCAATGGGCGGCGGAAAAAGGGAGCTGGCGCAACCCTGACCTCCCGGGGCAATTCGGACGCTATGCCGCCGAATGTATCTTGCGATTGGGAGATTTGGTGTCGTGGTGGGCAACCATGAACGAGCCGATGATTCTGGTTTATATGGCATACCTCGGAAAGAACTGGCCCCCCGGGGCAGGTTCCATTCCGGCAGGGCGCACGGCATTGGCACATCAGTTGAAGGCGCACCACGCCGCCTATGTGCTGGGCAAAGCCATCAGACCCGAATTGAATATCGGATTGGTGATTAACATGCCCGCCTTTGATGCCGAACGGAACAATCCTTTAGACCACCTTGTGGTTCGCGCTCAGGATTACATTATGAACGGGCTGACCCTCAAAGCGATGGATGAGGGCGTATTGCCGCCGCCGTTGTCTTTTAACGGGCATAAACTGGTGGGAGGTCCCCGCGCCTCGGATTGGTTCGGGCTGAACTATTACGGACAACACCGGATGCAATTTGACCCGCGCATGGCGGGGGAATTGTTCGGGCGGCAGGTGCAAGAAGGAATCCGCACCGAGCATGGTGGCAACTGGGGCGATATTTACCCTGAAGGCATCACGCGGGGGTTGCGTCGGTTGGGGGCGATGGGCAAGCCGCTGATGGTGACGGAAAACGGGATGTTTGACCCTACCGACAGCCGCCGCCCCGCCTATTTATTGCGCCACATTAAAGCCACCCATGATGCGATTCAGGCAGGGTTGGATGTACGCGGTTATATCTGTTGGACGCTGGTGGATAATTTTGAATGGGCAGAAGGGTGGACGACCCCCTTTGGCTTAATCGAAATGAACCCTCAGACGCAGGAACGCAACCCGCGCCGTTCCGCCGCCATCTACGAACAGATCATCCGCGCCAACGGTATCCCGAAAGAGTTGTGGGATGAGGTGGTTGCTCGATAATCACAAAAAGATGTCAAGCAAAGCCCCCCTCTTGGGAGGGGGGTAGGGGGTGGGTCAAGGCTGCAACCACTATATTTCAGGATAATTCTTTAATATCCACGCCTCAATCATATACAAGACTGCCCACACATTACGTCTCACCTCACTATCCTCAAACCTTAAGACTTGAATCCCTAATTCTTCTAATCGCCTTTGGCGTTCAACATCTTTCTGATTGCGTTCAGGAACGTCATGTGTCAATCCATCAATTTCAATTACTAGACAAAGATCGGGAGCGTAAAAATCTATAATATATTTGTCAAGTGGGCTTTGACGGTGAAAATCCACACCTAATAATTGATTTCTCTGTAAGTGGTGCCATAGTTTGCGCTCGGAAAAGGTCATGGAACGACGTAACTGCCGTGCCAATTCTTTAAGATAATGCTCATAGGGAATAATGGTACGACGAGGCATGGAAGACACTTCTCCAACTTATTGCCGGGCTAAAGAGCATCTACGGAAACCCACCCCCCTACCCCCCTCCCAAGAGGGGGGCTTACTTAACAATTCTTATTCAATCCGGTATCACGACATCTTTCAAATCGGGCGATGGCGGGAATTGGGGGTTCATGGCTTCAAGGGTGTCGGCGATGATGCGCGAAATCACGATGTTGCGATACCATTTTTTGTTGGCGGGAATCACATACCACGGGGCATAGGGGGTAGAGCAGAAAGAAACCGCATCTTCAAAGGCGGTCTGATAGTGATCCCACAATTGCCGTTCCGCCAGGTCCCCTATATTAAATTTCCAATGTTTCGTCGGGTCGTCCAACCGCGCTTGAAGCCGTTCTTTTTGTTCTTCTTTGGAAATATGCAGAAAAAACTTCAGGATTTTGGTGCCGTTCAGCCATAACAACCGCTCAAAGTCATTAATCAATTGATAGCGTTCGCGCCACACCGCCTCCGGCACCAATTCCTTCACCCGCACCACCAACACATCTTCATAGTGGGAACGGTTGAAAATCGTAATCATCCCTTTGGCGGGGGTGTGGTGATGAATCCGCCAGAGAAAATCATGTGCCAATTCTTCGGGGGTCGGGGCTTTGAAGGAAGCCACCGTACAGCCCTGCGGGTTCACCCCTTCAAATACCGCTTCGATGGTGCCATCTTTGCCACCCGTATCGGTAGCTTGCAACACAATCAACAAACTCTGTTTCGATTCGGCGTATAACCGTTCCTGCCATTCCGCAATGCGTTCCCGTTCGGTATCGGCGGCTTTTTTGGCTTTGGTTTTGTTCCATTTGCCTGTGTCGTCAGGGTCTATTTCTGCCAGATGAATACGGGTTCCCGGCTCAACCCGGTATTTGGCAAAGGGCGATTCCTGAATGAATTCCATACCCGGCTACTCCTTCGTGAAAAATAATGAATCCATTTTAACAAAAAGTGGAACAAAAAAATAGAGGTTGGAACAGCATGAGTCCGTTCCAACCTCGTTTGAGGTTATTGCAGATACCCTTTATTGAACCTCATATGACAAAATTCGCTACGCCATCTGATTAAACCGTAAACGACTATAGAGCGTAATCCCCGCCGCGACCGATACGTTGAGGGATTCGACCCGTGTGGTGGGAATTTTGACGCGAACGGTTGCCGCCGCAAGCAGTTCCGGCGAACAACCCTCTTTCTCGTTCCCGAAAACAATTGCCAGCCGTTGGGGTAGCACGGCAATCGCATTCAAATGGGATTCCGCACAAGGCGATGTGACGAGAATATCTATGCACTGCTGGCAGCAGAAGCGTAGGAATTCATCGGTGGTGGCAGTGACGATGGGCAAGGCGAACAGATAGCCCCGACTGGCGCGAATCAGGCGGCGGTCGTATATATCCATCGGATCGCCGTTCAGCAGAACCATCCCCCCAATCCCCAATGCCAATGCGGTGCGAATCATTGCACCCACGTTTCCCGCAATCGCCACATCTTCCAGCACCACAATGTCCTGCGGAATTGCCGCCAACACATCCAATTCTAAAGGAGTTGGCATCTTGGCAATGGCAAAGCATCGTGACAATTTATCGTTCTCGAACAATTTCTTGCAGGTGCGTTTAGCAATCTCGTAAATCGGTGTGCCGGGTGGCAATTGTGCTTTTAGATTGCCGGAAAGCCGTTCCTCCCCTGCATAAAAAACAGCACAAATCGAAACCTTCGCCGCTACCGCTTGCAGAATATTCTCCTCGTCGTCAATCAGCATCAAACCCGATTGTTGCCGTTCGGTACGGTTGAGCAAACGGCGAATGAGAACCGCCATCGGGTGCAACAGCGAGTCCACCAAACGGGTTTCAGTGGCTTGATTTTTGGTAGTGGTCGGGTCAATCGGGTGCAACATGGGGTCCTCCTTTCCGCTGAATTCACAACGGAAAGGAGGATACACCCTGACGTAACGTTACGGGCAAATCGGGATTTCTTGTATTAAGTTTACCTTGTCAATACGTATTTGTATTAGCAAGCGAGAAAAACCATAATTTTTTTGGAACGGATATGTGCAGGAACCTGCTTGGATGCAGGCACTCGTTTAACTCAAACGAGGGACAATTATATGTGCGATCTAAAGTTATCTCTGGGATATCTTGTTGTATTTTGTATCCTATCAGGTTGTTTCTTTCCCGAAAATGATCAACGGGAGAATCCTCCAGTTAATAGGTTGAATAATGCTGTTAGTACCAGATTGACCCTACCATCTGAAGATATTTTTATTGAAGCAGAACCCGAACTACCAGATTCGATTGAGGGCTTAATTGAAGTTTTGGAGGAAGGCTCGATTCTTGCACGAATCATGGCTTCCAGAAGAGTGTCGGCTATGGGAGAGGAAGCCATCAGGGCAGTACCTGCGCTAAGTGCCAATTTGTCTCATGAAGATTTCGAGGTACGTGAGGCAACAGCAGAGGCACTAGGGAGAATCGGTAAACCCGCGAAAGATGCTTTACCATTCTTAATAGAAGCGTTGGATGATAACAATCTCAAAGTAGGTGACAGAGTAGCTTGGGCAATAGGAGAACTAGGCGATATAAGTGCCGTGCCCGCGCTTGCAGAGGCACTTTATAGGGGAAGTCAGGGAGATCATTATCGAGTTGCCAGACGTGCGGCGCATTCCATCGAGAAATTAACAGGTATTACTTTTGTAGACCCTGCCTATAAGTCTGATTGGCAAAACGATTTTGGTGTTCCTTTTATAGTGGTTGGGGCGCGTTTATGGTGGGAAACAGAAGGACATACGCATACTTGGTCTATTGCATAACGATCCTTCCTCCTTATACAACATCTCCTTATCACACATTGAGCCATAAGTTAGAACCTCATGGCAATCGTCACGTTGTTTGCCAATCCTTGATTTCTCACTATTATAAAACCAAACAAGCGTTTGGTTGGTAAATGAATTTTAACAGGATGGTACCCATCCTTCATAAAGGAGCAATGATGTTTTCCTTCCACCCCACCGAAGAGCAACAGTTGATTGTGGACACGGTGCGCGACTTCGCCCGCGAACAACTGCGCCCCCACGCCAACGAGGCGAATGAAAGCCGCACCCTTCCCGCAACAGTCCTCGCCTCGGCGCGTGAACTCGGCTTGATTCCCGCCAACATCCCTGAAGCGTATGGCGGCTTTGGCGAAAAACATTCCGCCATTCTGGGGGTGCTCTATGCCGAAGAGCTTGCCTACGGCGACCTCTCCGGCACGCTCCATCTCCTTGCCCCCGCCTCGGTAGCAACCCCCCTCCTCAAATTCGGCACAGAAGCCCAAAAACAGGAATACCTGCCCCGCTTTGCCGATGAAAAATTCTTTGCCTCTGCCGCACTGATTGAATCCAAATGGAATTTTGACCCTGCCGCCCTCCACACCACTGCCCAGCGCACCGAAACAGGGTATGTACTGAACGGACGCAAAAATTTTGTGATTGCGAAAGAAGATGGCTCCACCCCCGACCTGTTGATGGTCTACGCCAACGATGAGCAAAGCGGAACCACTCAGGCATTTCTGGTAGAAGGGATACAGGAAGGGGTCACGGTGGGTGAACGGGAGCGCAACATGGGATTGTGGGCGTTGCCCTCCTACACCCTGACTTTTGATGAAGTCGAAGTGCCTTTAGCCGCGAAATTGGGTGGGGCAGACGGGAGCAACGTTCAGGAATTGCTGGCGTACGCACGGGTGGCGGCGGCGGCGGTGGCGACAGGCGTTGCCCGCGCCGGATATGACTATGCCCAGGAATACGCCAAACAGCGCGAAGCCTTTGGCAAACCCGTTGCCCAATTTCAAGCCATCGCGTTCATGCTGGCGGAAATGCGAATCGCCGTCGAATCCATGCGACTTTTAACGTGGGAAGCCGCGTGGAAACTGGATGAAGCCCAGCACGACGCAGGACAAGCCGCCGTTCTCGCCAAACAATACGCCGATGAATACGCCCTACAAGTGGCAGACCGCGCCGTACAAATTCTCGGCGGGCATGGCTACATCCGCGAATACCCCGTCGAACGGTGGCTCCGCGAAGCGCGGCTCTTTGGCGTGGCAGAAGGCTTAGTGATGATTTAACCACAGAGGTCACAAAGAACACAGAGAACGGCAGAGTTTTTGTCGTTCTCTGTGACCTCTGTGTTCTCTGTGGTTGATAATTTAAGGAAAGGCACGACCATGATTGATTTTTCCAAACCGAAACCGATTCTGATGCAGGAGCAAATCCTGACGGCGATTGCCCGCGATGTGATGCGCCCGATTTCGCGCAAGTATGACGATGCCGAAGAAACCCATGACCGTCCCTGGGAATACATCAACGCGGTGTGGCAGGGAATGCAGATGATGGGCATGGGGCGATTAGTGACACCCGAAAAAGGGGACACCAAAGATAAAGACCCCAAGCGTCCGCCCATTGGCAACCAGACGATGATGCACATGATTGAGCGGCTTGCTTATGGAGATGTGGGGATGTACCTCACCACCCCCGGCGGGGCATTGGGCGGTGCGGCAGTGGCGGCGGCAGGCACGCCTGAACAGAAAAAGCGTTTCCTTGCCCGTTTTAACGAAGGCGAACCCAAATGGGGCGCAATGGCAATGACCGAACCCCACGCCGGAAGCGATACTGCCGCGATTCGCACCCGCGCCGTCTTAAGCGAGGATGGCACCGAGTGGATTCTGAACGGGGAAAAAATCTTTGTCACCGGCGGCTTGATGGCGGCAAAAGATAGCGATGGCTTTGTGGTGGTATGGGCAACCGTAGACCCCGAATTGGGACGCGCCGGGATGAAACCCTTTGTGGTGGAAGCCCGCACCCCCGGCATGACCGTGACCAAACTGGAACACAAAATGGGGATTCGTGCCAGCGATACCGCCGCCATCAACTTTGAGGATTGCCGGATTCCCTTTGACAATGTGATCGGCGACCCCACGCTCGCCACCCCCGAAGCGATTCGCGCCAGTGCCGCCAATCAGGGCTTTAAGGGCGCGATGGCAACCTTTGATGCTACCCGCCCCGCCGTTGCCGCCAGTGCCATTGGCGTGGGCAACGCGGTGCTTGAATTCATCAAAGAGTGGTTGGCGAAAGAGGGCGTTGAAATCCGCTATGGTGCGCCTTATCATCAACAAACCGCAATTGAACGGGACGTAATGAAAATGGAAGCCGAACTTAAAGCCGCGTGGCTTCTCACCATCAAAGCCGCCTGGATGATGGACAACGGCTTGCCCAACAGCCTCGAATCTTCGATGTGTAAGGTGAAATCAGGCGAAGTGGGCGTATGGGTCGCCAGCAAAGCGGTGGAAATTATGGGTCCCGAAGGCTACTCTGCCAAACACCTCATCGAAAAATGGTTCCGGGATTCGAAAATTGGGGACCTTTACGAAGGCACAGGTCAAATTAACCGCATGATCGTGGCGCGGAACATTTTGGGGTATAAGAGCAACGAGTTACGGTAGCAAAAAGCCCGCCACCAGTTCCGTTTCACTGCACTGGTGGCTACCAATGAGCTAACGACTTTACATCAAACTGTGTCGTTGTCGTTCCGCTCATTGGTAGCCGTGAGTGGAGCAACGCGGAACTCACGGTGGTCAGGTTATATGGTACACCACCAAACAAGCCATCGCTGAGTATCAAAGAAGTGTTTCTTAAGCAAAAGAGGGAAGAGTAACGAAATAGGAGAGAAGAGCAACTTCTCTTCGCTCTTTCCTCTTCACTTTCCTCAACGAGGTTCTATGCACTACAAAATTCACAACGTCGTGGTCATCGGCTCCGGCACGATGGGCGGGGGTATTGCCGCCCACTGCGCCAACGCCGGGTTGAATGTGACCCTGCTGGATATTGCCCCCCGCGATGGCAATGACCGCAATGCAATTGTTCGCAAAGGGTGGGAGGCGGTACTTAAAAGCCGCCCCGCCGCTCTGATGCACACCGACAACGCCGGACGGGTTACGATTGGCAACCTGGAGGACAATTTTGACGCGGTTGCCCATGCCGATTGGGTGGTGGAAGTCGTGGTGGAGCGGCTGGATGTCAAACAGCAGTTGATGGCGCGGATTGATGAGGTGCGCCAACCCAACGCCATTATCACCACCAACACCTCCGGGATTCCGATTCGCGCCATTCAAGAAGGGCGAAGCGAAAGTTTCCGTCAGCATTTCTGCGGCACCCACTTTTTTAACCCGCCGCGCTACATGAAATTGCTGGAGCTGATTCCCGGTCCCGACACCTCGCAGGAGGTGTTGAATGCCCTACACCATTTCATGACCTACACACTGGGCAAGGGCGTGGTGGTCGCCAAAGACCGCCCCAATTTTGTGGGCAACCGCATCGGCTCCTTTGCGGGGCAACACCGTATGAATTGGATTGTGGAAAATGGGTACGGGGTGGAAGAAGTGGATGCGATGGCGGGACCCTTCATCGGCAACCCCAAAACTGCTACGTTCCGTTTGATGGATTTGGTGGGGATTGATATTGCCGCAGGGGTGGCGGAAAATCTTTATCACGCCGTCCCCGAAGACGAAGACCGCGAACGGCTGAAACGCGCCCCCATTCTGCAAACCCTGCTGGATAAAGGCGCGTTGGGCAACAAAACCGGCGGCGGTTTCTATAAGAAGGTGGGCAAAGAGTTCCACGCCCTCAATTTACAAACAGGCGAATACGACCCCCCCACCAAGCCCCGGCTCGACCTGATTGGCAAACTCCGCAAAATTGAACCATTGGAAGCGCGGCTGAAAGCGATTTTTGAATCAGACCCCACCGACCGCACTGCCCGCTTCTTCCGCGAAACCACCCTGCCCGCGCTGGCGTATGCTTCTAAACGGATTCCCGAAATCGCGGACCATATTGACGATATTGATAACGCGATGAAATGGGGCTATGCCCAATCGCTCGGACCCTTTGAAGTGTGGGATGCACTAGGTGTCGCAGAAGTGACCAAAACCCTGCATGAAATGGGCTGGTCGCCCGCGCCATGGGTGGATGAGATGGTGGCAAAGGGATACACGACCTTCTACCAACGGGACGACAAAGGGCGCGTCACCGCCACCTATGACCCCAATACAGGAGACTACCGCCCTTTAGCGCAAGACCCCATGCAGATCGTGATTGACGATTTGCGGGCGGGGGGCAAAGAAGTAGAGCACAACGATGGGGCAAGTCTGTTGGATATGGGCGATGGGGTGTTATTGCTGGAATTTCACACCAAAATGAACGCCCTTGATCAGAATATTATGACCATAGCCACCAAAGCGTTGGGTTATCTGGAGCAGGATGCCTGGAAGGCGTTGGTGGTGGGGAATCAGGGCGAAAACTTCTGCGCCGGGGCAAATATTGCCCTCATCGGCATGGCGGCGGCAAGCGGCAACACCGGCATGATTCGGGAAATGGGCGATGCTCTACACGACATTCTGATGCGCTTCCGTTTCTCGCCGAAACCGGTGGTGATTGCGGTGCATGGAATGGCGTTGGGCGGCGGTGCAGAAGTGGTGATGCACGGGTCACGGGTGGTCGCTTCTGCCGAAAGTTATATTGGTTTGGTAGAGGTGGGCGTGGGGTTGCTTCCGGCGGCGGGGGGCATTAAAGAGCAAATGCGCCGTGTGATTTCCGCGCCAATGGCGGCGGGCGCAACCGATGTACTCCCCCATCTGCAAAAAGCCTTTGAAACGATTGCGCTGGCAAAGGTCAGCACCTCGGCGCAAGAGGCACGGGGCTTAGGCTACCTGACCGACGATGACAAAATTGTGATGAACGCCAGCCACCTGCTGGCAGAAGCGAAACACACGGCTCTGCTGATGGTAGAGGATGGCTACACCCCGCCCGACCGCCACGCCAAACGGATTTATGCCTGCGGCAACCTCGGTTTGGCGGCACTACGGGCGGCGGTTTTTGGTATGGTACAGGGACGCTATGCCAGTGAGCATGATGCCAAAATCGCCAACAAAATTGCGGAAGTCATCACCGGCGGTGACCTCTCCCAGCCCCAATGGGTCACGGAAGATACCATCAACGCCCTTGAAACAGAAGCCTTCCTCCAACTCGCCGTTGAACCCAAAAGCCTTGAACGCATCATGGCGATGTTGCAAACGGGCAAACCATTGCGAAATTAACCACAGAGAACACAAAGGTCACAAAGAACGACAGACTATTTTGCTTTTCTTTGTGTTCTTTGTGCCTTTGTGGTGAATAAGGAGTCGTTATGAACGAAGCAGTCATTGTGTCCGGGGTACGGACGGCGGTAGGACGTTCGCACAAGGGCAGGTTGGCGGGGGTCCGCCCTGACGATCTGGCGGCATTGGTGGTGGGCGAAGCAGTCAATCGGGCAGGCATCCCCCACGAAATGCTCGAAGATGTGATTATGGGCTGTGCCATGCCCGAAGCCGAACAGGGTTTGAATGTGGCGCGGATTGCCGCGATGCGGGCAGGCTTGCCCACCTCCATCGCAGGGCAAACCGTCAACCGCTTCTGCGCCAGTGGGTTGCAAACCATCGCCACTGCCGCGCAAAGTATTATGGCGGGCATGGCAGAGTGCATTGTAGCGGGGGGTGTCGAAAGCATGAGCATGGTGCCGATGGTGGGTAATAAATTTGCCCCCAACCCGACCCTTGCGCTGGAATATCCCGCCGCCTATACCTCGATGGGCTTAACCGCCGAAAACATTGCCGAACGGTGGGAAGTCAGCCGCGACGAACAGGATGCCTTTGCCCTCCGCTCCCATCAAAAAGCGGCGGCGGCAATTCAGGCAGGCAAATTTAAGGATGAAATTGTGCCGGTGGAGGTCAAACGGGTCTATCGGGATGAAAGCGGCGCACGGCAGGAAGACAACTACCTCTTTGATACGGACGAATGTGTGCGCTATGATGCCTCGCTGGAAGCGATGGGCAAACTACGCCCCGTTTTCCGTAATGGCGGGAGTGTCACCGCAGGCAATGCTTCCCCCACCAATGATGGCGCGGCGGCAGTCGTGTTGATGAGCCGTGCCCGTGCCGAAGAATTGGGCTTGCGTCCGCGCCTCATCTTCCGCAGTTTCGCCGCCTCCGGCGTAGACCCCGATGTGATGGGGATTGGACCGATTAAAGCGATTCCCAAAGCATTGGCATTGGCGGGGATTACGCTGGATGACGTAGACCTGATTGAACTGAATGAAGCCTTTGCCGCCCAGAGCCTTGCGATTATCAAAACACTGGGATTGGATGAATCCAAACTCAACGTCAATGGCGGCGCGATTGCGCTGGGGCATCCCCTCGGTTGTTCGGGGGCGAAACTGACTGTCCAACTCATGCACGAACTGGAACGGCGCGGTGGACGCTACGGCGTGGTAACCATGTGCGTCGGCGGCGGCATGGGCGCGGCTGGGGTGTTTGAGCGACCTAGCCGCTAGTGCAACGTAGTGAAACTAGCGGCTACTGATAAGCTAACGACTTTACAACATATGGTTGTTGCCGTTCAGCTTATCAGTAGCCGCTAGTGCAGTGAAACGGAACTGGCGGGCTGGTTACGTACCCCGCAGAAAAACCGTGTTATCCAAACGGATTTCGCTACGGATATACGCGGAGAATATATAAGGTTCCCGTTTCTCATTTCTCCCCCAAATACTGGTCAAAGACCGCCACTTCTCCCAGCACCCGTTCCGTTTCTTCCACAAGCCCCAACGCCGTATATTGAGCTTGGGCACGCCGCCTCTCCTCCCGTTCGCGGGTGAGGATGGCGCGTATATCCTCCTCGGTCAGTAGGCGGCGCGGCACCTCCGCAGAGCCGTCCATCGCGTAGACCAACCCCTGCGGCAAGGGTACCGCTTCAGCATTGTCAATCGCGCCCAGCATCGTGCGAATGGTCGCCACTGCGATTTTGTCTCGGGCTTTCATCGCTTTTATCAGGTCGGCTTTTAATTGGTCACGAATGGGCAACGGGGGGGTTGGCTCCTCATGGGAATGACTCATTTCTATTTCCTTTCATACGATGAGAAAAACGAGTCCATAGCATAACCTATGGACTCATCAGATTCCAAATACATCCTCTTCGTCAAAGTCATTTCTGCTGATTGATGACGAAAGCGAATCGCCGGAGGGTGTCCATTTTATTAGCCGTCGTAGCCATCGTCTTATCGGGAACAACAGTCTCTGACGAAATCTAACCAGGGAGGGGGTGTCTTTTTCAGTAGATTTCGTAGATTCTGTAGATTCTGTCATTGAGCGTATGGCTCATGGTAGGTAAGATAGGTAAGGTAGGTAGCCAAAAAAGACACCACTTGCGATTTACCTATCAGTCGCCACGCCACTCTGCTATAATCTCCAAAGCAAGACGTTTCCCCCCCGTAGGAGCAATGCTGTGGGTGTTGAAAATCAGGAATTACAACGCCGGAATACGGAACTCTCCATCCTTACCGCCATCGCCCGCGAACTGAACCGCGAGGTGGATTTAGAACGTTCCCTTCGCACGGTGTTAGCGCATATTGTACGCCTGTTCAATCTGCAAACGGGATGGATATGGCTCATGGATGAATGCGGCGACCCCTATCTGGCGGTGGCACAAAACTTACCCCCTGCTCTCGCCAACAACCCCTCCCGCATGAAAGGCTCCACCTATTGTTACTGCCTGGATTCTTTTCAAACCGGCGACCTTGAGGGCGCGGCAAATGTCAATATCATTACCTGTACCCGCTTGCAGGATGTGGTAGATGGGACGGACGGCTTGCGCCATCATGCCAGCGTACCGCTTTATGCCTATGGTGAAAAGTTAGGGATGCTGAATGTGGTCAGCCGTGATTGGCGCGAACTGAACGAGAACGAATTGCAATTACTCTACGCGGTGGGCGATCTGTTGAGTATGGCGATAGAACGGGGACGGTTGTTCCGGCGCAGTGCCGATATTGGCGCGGCGGAAGAACGAAGCCGCCTCGCCCGCGAGTTGCATGATACTGTCGCGCAGGGCTTAACCGCCATCGCCCTCAACCTTGAAACCGCCGATGCCCTCTTAGAAGCGGGGGTAGATGCCCAAAAAGTCCGCGCTAAAGTACAACAGGCGTTAAAATTAACACAGGGCAATTTGGAAGATACGCGCCGAAGTGTGCAAAATCTGCGGGCAGGAGATTTGGAAGGTCGCCCCTTCACACAGGCATTAGAATCCCTTGCCGATGATTATGCGTCCCGGTGGAGCCTGACCCTGCACAAAGAAATCGCTCTTTTTACCCCGATTCCCCCTACGATTGAAAACGGGTTGTACCGCGTGGCGCAGGAATTGCTTTCCAATGTGGTACGCCACGCCCGCGCCAAAACCTTGAATGTTGTATTTAAAAGCGACAACCACTATGCGACCCTCCTGATTGAGGATGACGGACAAGGCTTCGACCCCGCTCGCCCCCGCGAAGGACGTTATGGGTTGCTGGGGTTACAGGAACGGGTACGCCTTCTGCATGGTCAACTTTCCCTGCAAAGCATTCCGGAGCGGGGGACGAGGGCAGAGGTTGTAATACCCTTAAATGGATGACGGTATTGCATAGTGCATATTGCATAAACGACAATGGCTACTCACCTCCAAACCCTCTCCAGGAAGGGAAATATCGCTTAACTGAGCAAATGTCGTTGCCTTTATGCACTATGAACTATGCAATATGCACTGATTTTATGATCCGAATACTGGTAGCCGATGATCATCCCGTTGTCCGCGATGGGCTGGTGGCGATATTGGGAACCCAACCCGATTTTGAAGTAGTAGGCGAGGCAGGCACCGGGCGCGAGACGATAGCGCAGGTAACTCACCTTTCGCCCGATGTCCTGTTATTGGATTTAGAAATGCCTGACATGGACGGGCTTGCCGCCCTGCAACAAATTCGCGGCTTTCCCGATTCGCCTCATGTCCTCGTCTTTACCGCCTTCGACAGCGACGAACGCATTATTACCGCCATCAAAAGTGGCGTGAAGGGCTATTTGCTGAAAGGGTCGCCCCGGGAAGAACTGTTCCGCGCCATTCGTACCGTTGCTAAAGGGGAATCCCTGCTCCATCCCCGCGTAGCGGAATCCCTGATGCGCCATGTCAGCGACCCCGACCCCGAACCGTTGACAGAGCGAGAACTAGAAGTCCTGCGGTTGGTGGGCTTGGGCATGGCGAACAAAACGATTGCGCGAGAATTGATTATTACCGAGCGCACCGTCAAATTCCATGTGAGCGCAATTCTGGGAAAACTAGGCGTTGGCAACCGCACCGAGGCAGTGCGGGTGGCGGTGCAACGGGGGTTGATTTCGCTGGAATAATGTCCTATGTCTAATTACCATCACGCCAAACTTCCTAACTTTTCGACGCTTTTATCGGGTCATTCGCCCCCCGACGAAACGGGTTTTCGCTCGGACCGGTTGCAAATATGGTACAACCATACGGACGAGAGTTGGGTAGAATCCAGCGGCGAAATCCCTCATCGCCACGCGGAGAGCGACG
>CBKYSX010000006.1:0-22407 GCA_966690745.1 uncultured Ardenticatenales bacterium | reverse complement strand
CATTTCGTCGCGGTCTAAAGATTCAACCACGCCGATTTCCCGTTGGCGGGTTTTTTCATCTACACAAACGATTACAGTATCGCCTTCAGCAAGGCTTTTTTTGGAGCCATCTTTCCAAGCATAACGGTCAAGAAAAATTTTTTCACCTAAAGGCGTTAAATAATTTTTGGGGTGTGTGGTGGTGTTCAGCAGTTTTTTCTTCATCGTGGCATGGTTCCCATTTGCCGAAAATAGAGGTAAATCCGGCACGGTTGACTTGGTGGACATGAGGTGAGGTCTCCTGAAAGGCAGGCAGAGAGAATCGCAAGCGCACCCACCGCGCCGCGATTCAATGGATTAATTAAATAAGGCGAGTTGGCGTTTGCGTTCTTCTTCGAGGGCTTTCTGCTGGCGCAGACGGATAATTTCGTCCGAGAGGGTGTCGAGGTCGGCAAAGCGACGGTAGACACTGGCGAAACGCACGTAGGCAACTTCATCAATTGCCATCAGCCGTTTCATTACCATTTCGCCAATGGTAGAGGAGGCAACTTCGCTTTTGCCCATGTTGTAGAGTTCCGCTTCGATTTCGTTGACGATGCGGTCCAACATTTCCATGGAGATAGGGCGTTTGGTGCAGGCTTTTTTCAAGCCCATAAAGAGTTTGTCTTGATCAAATTCTTCCCGTTTACCATCCCCTTTGATCACCATCAGGCTGGCGCGGGCAACCCGTTCGTAGGTGGTGAAGCGTTGTTTGCATACCAGACATTCGCGGCGGCGGCGAATCCCCTCGCCTACGCTCCGGGTATCTATCACACGGCTGTCATCGGCGTGACAATACGGACAGTTCATTGAGAATACCAAGCCAAGCGATAGTTCCGGGAGGAAACACCGCCTCGCCAATAAAGGATGGTCACGGGGGTATTAGATAGGCACGTACCGCATTATAATGGGGGAAATTGTGAAACTTATCACACAAAATGTAGGGGATGTTTCACAGAAGGGTACTAGATGTGCCGTTTAGTGGGCGTAGTGTATCAGACGATACGCGAAGCTGTCAAGAGGTATGTTTCTACCTATTGTGGGGTTTTATGAATAAATCTACAGGTAGTGGGTGTGGATAACATGGGCAACAGTTGGGGATAAGTCAGTTGAAAACGGTGGATAAGTGGGGAAAATTCGGTGGATAGTCGTTTTATGTCAAAAGCAGTGTGGATAACCGGCAGGGGTTTTGGCTTAGAAGTTGAATGAAATTGGTAAAAATTCTAATCTTTTATGAAAAAACTGTCATAAAGAAGCGGGCAGAACCCCGTTGGTTCGGTGCACTAACGAGTACCTAGCCATTTTTCCGGGTAAGCGGATGAAACTTTTTTGGTTTGTCGGACGTAATGTTAGCAAGACTAAGAGAAATGTCACAAGGTTTCTCCTGTATATGCGGTCCATAGGCGCGTTCCCCAATTGCGTCCGTCCCTTTCCTAAGTGGACCTTGACCGCCTTTTAGCGTCACCGCTTCTTAATATCCAATGGACAAGATGGGGGTGATGAGCATAGGAGTGAATACTCCTATGCTCATCACCCCTCTCACCCCTGATTCGTGTAAGAACGGTTGACCTCATTTCCTGCGGTACTGAATTACCGCCTACGGTTGCAACGACAACCACCCTCTCATAAACACAGATAGACCCCAAAGCACCTGCAAAGCCGGATATACCGGTGGGTGCCATTCTGCGCGTCAAGCGTTCCCACGGAACCACGCGCCGCGCCGGGTACGATGACCCGGTGCCTTCCTACAGGAGATAGATTGATCGAAGGAAAAGTTATCCGAAAACAACCGACCCGTTGGCAAAAATTCAAAAGCCGGATGGCTGAATTTGCCAGTGCATACCAAAACTTACCCAAAGCGTTCGCGTTGGTGTGGGCATCCAGCAAATGGATGACCCTGCTGATGGTCGTGCTGACGCTTGCCTTTGCTTTTATGCCCGCCTCGCAAGCATGGGTGGGCAAACTGATTGTGGATCAGGTGGTCGCTTTGATGAATGCCGATGCCGACCCGATGGCGGGATTTCAACTCATGTTGCCCTTGCTGGCATTGGAATTTGGACTGATTGCCATCAGTGCAGTGGGCGGGCAAGCGCGTTCCCTTGTGGAAAGTGTGATCAACGCCAAATTAAATCTGCATATCAACGAAAAAATTATCCGCAAGGCATTAGAACTGGACCTGACCTACTTTGAGGATTCCGAGTTCTACGACAAGTTGCAGAATGCCCGCCGCGAAGCCGACCGCCGCGCCCTCGGTATTGTGATGGGCAGTTTTAGTCTGATTCAGAGCCTTATTACCCTCACCTCGTTTGCGGTGTTGTTGGTTCGTTTCAGCCCGTGGCTAACGTTGGTGCTGTTCGTGGCAGTGTTGCCAAGCTTTCTGGCACAAGAGCATTTCGCCCGCGCCAATTTCAGATTGTTATCGCGCCGCGCCCCCGAACGCCGTCAGATGGGCTATTTTGAACAACTACTGACCGTAGACAGTTATGTAAAAGAAATCAAACTGTTCGGGGTGGGGCATCCTTTGCTCCAACGGTATCAGGAGTTGTTCCAAAAATTCTTCCGCGAAGATATGGCGATGAGCACGAAACGAAGTGCGACCAGTGTTGCGCTTTCTCTGCTCAGTTCGTTGAGCTACTATTTCGCCTACGGGTGGATTATTCTGCGAACCATCGGGCAGACGATTACACTGGGGGATATGACCCTTTATCTCGGGGTGTTCCGCCAAAGCCAGGGGACGGTGAGCAGTCTCTTTCGTGGGGTGGCAGACCTCTACGAGAACAGCCTCTTTATGAGCAACCTGTTCACCTTCCTGAAACTTGAACCGCAAATGGCTCCTGCCGCCGACATGAAGGCGTTGCCCGCCCGATTGCAGGGCGGGGTGGAGTTTCGCAATGTGTCGTTCCGGTATCCGGGGCGGGAGGAGTACGCACTACGAAATGTAAATCTGACGATTCGCCCCGGTGAAAAAATCGCTCTGGTAGGGGCAAACGGAGCAGGCAAAACCACCCTGATAAAATTGCTCACCCGCCTCTATGACCCCACTGAAGGGCAAATTCTGGTGGATGGGATAGACCTACGTGAGGTGAGCGTGGCAACATGGCAGGAAAAAATCGGGGTGATCTTCCAGGATTTTGTGCGGTATCAGATGACCGTTGGTGAAAACATCGGGCTGGGGCAAGTGAGCGCGATGCGGGACCGGGAACGGATTGCGGTTGCCGCCGAAAAGGGCGGAGCCGCGCCGGTGGTCGCCGGATTGCCGCAGGGGTATGACACGATGTTGGGCAAATGGTTCCAAAAAGGGCATGAATTAAGCGGGGGCGAGTGGCAGAAAGTGGCGATTAGCCGCGCCTTTATGCGCGATGCGGAAATTCTGGTGCTGGACGAGCCGACTGCCGCGTTGGATGCCCAACAGGAATACCAAATCTTCCAGCGGTTCCGCGAACTGACGGCGGACAAAATGGCAGTTCTGATTAGCCACCGTTTCAGCACGGTGCGTATGGCAGACCGTATCGCCGTGATTTCCGATGGAACGATTGCCGAATGGGGAAGCCATGAGGAATTGATGGGGATTCCCAACGGTTTGTATCAGCATCTGTTTAATATTCAGGCACAGGGGTATCGGTAAGGCGGGACGCAGAAAGCAGGACGCAGGAAGGGGAAACGAGGAGGCTCGTTTCCCCTTCCTGTTTTTATACGACTGCATATTGCATAAAGGCTCCATGTATTAACAAAGAACCCACCCCCCTTCCCCCCTCCCAAGAGGGGGAATAAGTGCATTCTCTACGCCATTCATGATTGTCGTTTATGCATTATGCACTATGCAATACAACCTTAATCCGCACCCGCCTCACGCATCATCAGGGGCATGTAGCTTTGCGGCTCAATGAACGGCGGCAGACGGTCTACGAAGACCCGTGCTTCAACAATGCCGGTATACGGTTCGACTTGCCCGAGGTTGTTGGTGGCGCGGGCTTCAAATTCGTAGGTGCCATCGGGTCCGGTGATGAAGGTAAATTCGGCACTGGTATTATGGGTGGTGAGGAAGTGCGTCCATGCACCGTTGTTGAACCGGTAGCGAATGTCGTAGGCGGTGATGGTAGTACCGGGGGCAGTATTTCCTTGCCACGAAATAACGATACTGGTAGTGGTTCCGGTGACAATGGGCGGGATGATAGGATTCATCGTTGCCGTGGGGTGGGTAACCACCTGTGTCGTCGCCTGCGGCAATTCCTGATAGGCTTGCACGTTGCCCACATTGTCCGTACCTCTTGCCCGGAAATCGTAGATGGCAACTTCAGGTCCCACAAACAAAGCACTGGTTGCCGTGGTGCCGGATTGCCACATCTGCCACGCCTGCCCACGAATGCGATATTGCACATCGTAGCGGGCAATCCCGGAGGCATTATCCGTCCCACCCCACGACACATAGAAATTGGGAGAGGGTTGTACCGCCGGAAGCGGATTGACCGACACCGATGGGGGTTGGGCATCTACCGCCGTTTGTGCCTGTGCGCCGCCATAGACCTGTTCGTTGCCGACTTTATCTTCGGCGCGAACGCGGAATTGATAGCTGGCTCCGTTTTGCCCCCCGGTGAATTGGGCAGAAGTGGCGGTGGTATCATTGATCCACGCTATAAAAGAGCCGCCGTTGACGCTGTATTGCACATCGTAATCCTCAATACCGGAGCCGCTATCATTGCCACTCCACGAAACCGTAAAAGCAGAGCCTGACCATTGCGGCAAGGGGTTGATGGTGGCATTGGGAGCCAACCCATCTACACGGGTTTGGGTTTGCACATTGCCCCATTCCTGAACGTTGCCTTCGTTGTCTACGGCACGGGCACGGAACTGATAGGTAATGCCATCTTGCCCGCCGGTAAACTGCCCCGTTGTTTCTTCGGTGTTGGTGCGCCAGGGAATCCATGAGCCACCATTGGCATTAAATTGCACCTCGTAGTAATCAATGCCGGAGCCGCCGGGATTGTCCGACCCGCCCCATGTGACTGTAAAGGTAGAAGCCGACCATTGGGGCAAGGGGTTGACCGTGGCGGTAGGCGGGATGTTGTCTACGGAGGTACCATAATTCACAACCAGGCGGGGATAAAGTGCATTGTTCGCCTGGATGCTATAGGCAATCCGTTGCCGCTCACCCGACCCTTCATCCCCTTGCAGGAACAACCCGTAGTTGGGGCGTACCCCGTAATACCAATCGCGGACAAAGGCGGTGGCATCGGCTTCTTTCCAGCCTATCACCGTATCTACATTCTGCTCAATCACAACGTTGCCCCAATCGGGTTCATGGCTGTTCCACGTAATCGTGTTGGCATCCCACGAAGAATTGAGGTGGCGCACCCGCACCAGCATGGGGCTATCCCCGGCGGGGGTGGCTTCATACATATAGAAGCGAATCCGTGCGCTGTTAATCGTGCTATTGGCAGGGATACTGCTTAAATTAAATTGAATAAAGGAGCGCACCGCGCCGTAATTGTTGCCGGTGGCGTTGTAGCCGACCCGCCCGTTGATGGAGCTGTTAAAATTGGTGTCAGGTTGGTTGGAGGCGACAAAGGAATCCTGCGAGATGGGGATTTCGACCTCGGTAAGAATACGATTGCCTTCCCGTTCCCGGCTCAAAATAACAGTTTCCAGCCCGATGGCTTCCGGCTCCACCGGAACCTCTTCTTGCGCGTGAATGGGGGTGCGGGGGGATAATACGCCCACCATTCCTAAAAGAACGAATATGCAAACAAGGCGGAGCCAAAAAAAGAGGATTGAGTGGAGCCAATGGATAGATTTCACCGTACACTCTCCTTTGGGGAACAACCGCAACGAAATGGTTAAGCAGAGGGGGTTAGGTCTCTTTTTTATTGAGGAGTGAGCTCTCCTTAACGGTCATTGTCCCTATTTCAGAGTATCAGGTCAACCCTCAAAATGCACCATGCCATTGGATAGGATTTATAAAAATAAGAATCGCGGCATGGATAAAAATTAAAACACGTCTACCTGTAGGGGCGTACCCTTGTGGTCGCCCTACCTCCTCCAAGTACAGGTGGGCGGGCACAAGGCACCGCCCCTACAGACAACCCTTACTTCCATTACTCATGCCGCGATTCTTATTTTTGGTTGCATATTACGCCCCGATACGCCGCTCTGTCCCTTTCAATAGTTCAATAATATTGGGGTGCAGGGCATAACTAATCAGGAGTGCCTGACTGATACCGTAGGCGGAAACAAGCGGGGGAATCCAGCCTGCCATAACACCCAGATATGCCGCCCCCGCCGTCGCCCACGCGATGACGAGTGACCCCACCGATGCCATACGGGATTGTTTGAGCGTCAATGCCCCTAACGGAATGACGACGAATAAGAGGGGTGGGAAGAGGGTCGCCAGATTGCCCAGATTGGTCATGGTGCCCGCGCCGCCCCGCCCACCGAGGAAGAGCGACCAGTTATGCCCGGTGACGGTTCCAATCGCGGCGCAGACCATCCCCAACGATACCAACGCCGGGTCGCCCCATACCGATAAGAGCTGTTGGACGAGCAAAATTGCCATCGCCCCTTTGCCTGCATCCAACAAAGCCGTCACGATGCCCGCTTTGGCTCCGGCGGCGCGGTAGACGTTCGTACCGCCCGTGCGTCCGCTTCCAACCGTGCGAGGGTCTACCCCGCACTGTTTGCCGACCCATACCCCCATCGGGAGCGACCCCATCAAGTAGCCGATAAAAAACGTGACGAACAGTACGAGTGAAAATGACATCATGGGAGATACTCCTTTCGGTTGAGAGTGTTAGGGTGATGGGGTGCCGCCCCACGCCAACAGGAGGTAATAGAGCATGGGCAGAACCACCATCACGCTATTGAGGCGATCTAAAATTCCACCGTGCCCCGGCACCAGTGTTCCCCAATCTTTGATATGAAGCGTGCGTTTCAGAAGGGAACTGAGTAAATCCCCCCATGCACTTCCGATGCCTATCACCAGTACCACACTGATACAAAGAAGCGGCGACAGGGGCGGTAGCAACCATGCAAAGAGGGACAGCGCAAGGGTTGCACCCAGCACATTACCCAACAATCCCTCCCATGCTTTTTGAGGGTGAATCCGGGGCGCAATTGGGTGTTTGCCAAACAGTTTGCCGATACAGTACGCGCCGATATCGGCAAAGGCACAGCCGGTGGCGGCGACAATGAGCCATCCCACGCCATCCGGCAGTTGATATAAAAGTAGGGCGTGGGCAAGCGTCCAGACGATATAGAGATAGCCCCAAAAGGTCGGTTGGGCGCGGCGAGTCAGGGCTTCGGGTTGCCCGTTAAGAATGGGAATGAGCGTCAGCAAGAGCATGAGGACCACGGGCATGGGTGCGAACCATCCGGGTTGCAGTATCACAATAAGAGCCGTTACTAACGTGGTGAAAAGAAGCATATAACGGTCATGGGAATGGAGGTTCACTGCCCGTGCGTATTCACACAGTGCCAATGCCGTCAATCCGCCCCATACCATCATCCCGATAACACCACCCATCAGAATCGCCAGTAACGGGAGCGGCACGAGCAAGAGCCACCCCAGATACCGTGCGCCCAATTCGCCGTGACGGATTTTGTGCCAGTTGCCCTTGCCCGCCAGCAACACCAATAGTCCGCCCCCCGCAAAAATTTGAGCGATACGGGTGAGGGTCGGGACCCAGAGGTCAGCATTGTTCATGAATCACCTCCAACCGTTTCCAGATGGTGACAGTACCCATGACGGTGATAATCAGACAGTGGCTGATGAAAAATTGCCAGTAGCCCGTGATGGCAACCAGGGCTGCCGTAAATGCCAGTGCCATCATCCGGTCAGGTTTGCCCATCGGTCCGTTATAGAGGCGTGTGCCTATGGTGGCTTTCGCCAGAATCCCTACCATTCCGGTGAGAAGTGCAACCACCAATGCCGATAGTGCAACAAGGGTGGGTACGCCGGGGATTTGGGCAATGGCGGCAAAAATAAGCGCGTCCGCAAGGCGATCCCCCAGTTCGTTTTTCACTTCGCCCCATGCCCCATCCATACCCCGCGCCCGTGCCACTTGTCCATCCAGCGCATTAAGGGTCAGGCGTAGAAATGCCCCGACCACCACCCACCACAACACAGATACTCCCACTATAGGGGCAACAATGAGGGCAAATGCCATGACCCCTGCGACGACCACTGCCCCACCGGTCAGCCAATCGGGGTGAACTTGCCGCACCACCAATGCACGGACAAGGGGTTGCAGAAATTGTTGGAATCGGGGTTTGATACGATAGATATTCATGGTTGCCTCCTGTGCTCCTGTGGTATGGAATATGGTGGCAGTATGGGGGTGAAAAAGTGCCAAAGGAAGGGCAAGAAGTGCCAAAAAGTGCCATCTCCGGGGAAATAAAAGAGCCTCCGCAGAGTGCGGAGGCTCTTGTTTTGGACTCACTGCCGGGGTCTAAAGAAGGTCCGGCTATCAGACGAAGAAGAGACTTATAAAGGGCGACCACAAGGGTACGCCCCTACAGTCAAAAGCATGTTGTTATTTCAGACGCAACGGGCGCATTCCGTTGAGTGTGACGACCAGCGACATGCCGACATCCGCCAGAATTGCAATCCAGAGCGAGGTAATGCCAAAGAAGGCAAGCACCAGAAAGATCGCTTTCAGCCCGAAACTGAGAATGACATTTTGCTGAATGAGGGACCGTGCAAAGCGGGCGAGGCGTACCGCAAAGGGTAATTGGCGTAAATCGTCCGCCATCAAGGCAATATCGGCAGTTTCAACGGCTTGCGGGGTTCCCGCGCCGCCCATCGCAATGCCAACGGTAGCGGCGGCAAGTGCCGGGGTATCGTTAATTCCATCTCCCACCATTGCCACATAGCCGTGTTGCGCCAGCAATTCCTGTACGGCAGTGACTTTACCGGCAGGGAGCAATCCGGCGCGAACATCGGTGACACCCACGCTATCGGCAATGGTACGGGCTACCGTAGCGTTGTCCCCGGTCAGCATCACAGTTTGCAAACCGAGGGCGTTGAGTTCCTTCACCACATCGGCACTGTCGGTGCGGGGGGAATCGGCAAGGGCGATGTAGCCCCGAACCTCTTCCCCTTCTGCCAACAGCATCGTGGTGCGCCCATCCGATTCCACCATAGTTACTACACGGCAAATGGTGTCACTATGGGGAAATTCAGCATCAAACAGGGCATGACTGCCGAGGGTGACTGCCCGATTCTCCACCGTGCCGCGCACACCGCGACCTGCCAGCAATTCCACATTGGCGGCGGGCTGGTAGGTGTTGGCAAGGGCACGTTGCTCGGCGGCGGAAACCACCGCTTGCGCCAACGGGTGCGTGGTGCGCCGCTCCACTGCCGCCGCCAACGCCAGTACATCGTCACATTCGGCGCAGATTTCGCCAGTTTCACAGGCAAGGGAACGGTAAGACAAAACGGCGGGTTTGCCTTCGGTCAGCGTTCCGGTTTTATCAAAGGCAAAGGCACGAATTTGCCCCAGGGCTTCCAAATGGGCACCGCCTTTGATGAGTACGCCGCGCCGTGCCGCCGCCGTAATCGCACTAATCACCGTGACGGGGGTACTAATCACTAAGGCACAGGGGCAGGCAATTACCAACATGGCAAGGGCGCGATAAAGCCAACCGTGCGTGGTAGCGGTATCCCAAAAGGGTTGGTTGAAGAGCAGGGGTGGTAGCGTTGCCACCAACAATGCCATTACCACCACTGCCGGGGTGTAATAATGGGCGAACCGATCAATCAACCGCTGGCTGGGGGCGCGGACGCTTTGGGCTTCTTCTACTAATTTGATAATACGGCTCAGGGTGTTGTCTTTTGCCAGACGGGTAACGCGAACGGTCAGGGTTGCTTCACCATTCAGGGTTCCGGCAAACACTTCGTCGCCAACACTTTTGGCGACAGGGACGCTTTCGCCCGTAATCGGAGCCTGATTGATGCCGCTTGCCCCTGTCAAAATCTCGCCATCCATGGGAATCGCCGCACCCGGTTTCACCAGAATCGTATCGCCCACGCGCAGAGCGGCAACGGGTACAATCTGTTCGTGTTGCCCCTGCAATTGGATGGCTTCTTGTGGTTTCAGTGCCATCAGTGAACGCAGACTGTCCCGCGCCCGGTCTGCCGTGTAACCTTCCAATGCTTCGCCAATGGCAAAGAGGAAAATAACGGTGGCTCCTTCTAAATATTCCCCAATCGCCATTGCGCCAATGGCGGCAATGCTCATTAACAAATTGATGTTAAATTCGCGGTTGATCCATAGGGTGGTTAATCCGCTCCGGGCAATCGGAATCAGCGTCACCAGCAAACTTATGGTATAGAGCGCGGCTTCCACCATCGGGGGCAGGGCAACCGCTACCGAAAGCAGAAAAGTAAGCAAAACCCCCGCGCCTCCTACGAGAGCCAGTTGGGTCGGACGGCGTTCTAATAAATAATCCCAAAAACCCAAAAATCCACCCCGTTTGGCGACATAGGGCAACTCTTCGTCGGCGGACTCAATGGTTTTGCCGAGGGCTTCCACCCGTTTTTGCAGGTGGGGAAAAGGGATGTCCCCTTCCAATGTCATTTTGGCGGTGGCGAAATCTACCGCAACGGTACGTACTCCGGAGAGTTGGGCAACGCCGGTTTCAACTTCGCGGGCGCACCCCGCGCAATCCATCCCGCCAATGCGGAATTGTTGAGTGGTCATAGCAATACACCTACTTGGAGAGATATTATCTCAATAAATTGATATATGAGTACTTATTCATGTGTTATAAACAAAGTATAGCAAGGGGTTGATGAAAAGTCAATTTGATTATGGATTAGAGAGGCGTTTATTCTTCGCGGGCTTGTTCTAATCGCCGTTGCCGTCGTCGTTGGCGGGTTTCCTGATTGTCCAGCCATTCATCAAAGGCATCTTCGTATTCATCACCGCGCATCACGCCCACCGCCATAAAATGGGCAACAATACCAATGCCCCACCCCATTGCGGGGAATAAGAACCACGGAAAACTAAGTCCACTGGTAATCAGGTTGATGGTAAACAGCATGGCGATGGTGGCGAGGTAAATGGCAAAATGGATGTAAAAACTGGACATCCGTTCACGGCGAAAGGCGGCTTCTTCCGGGCTGATGTCATTGGGGGTAGCGGGGGTCTTGATGCGGGCACGGGCATTGGCGGATTTGGCGCGTACCGGGGTTTCAACCCCCGTGGAAATATCTTGTTCGGCTTTGACAATTGCCTCATGGGACAAGCCCATGTCGCGCCCCAGATCAAAAAGCTGGTCGCGGCTGTATTTGAAATCGTCCCGCTCTTGATAATCCACCGCCCGTTTAAGAATTTCCCGTGCTTCGTCGTCGCTGTATTCCCGTTTGTTCATGGGTATGAGTACTCCTATGGATGGCTATGGCTTGAGCTTGATTATACCATGGTGGCGGATCAAAAAATACCCCTTGGGGGTGCTTCATGCTCCGACCAATAAAACTATAAAATCCATTGGACTATGATCTTTTTTAATAGGGAAAGTTTACAAATGCTTCGTTTCAGGATAAGTACAGCCATTAAAATCAGAAAGAAACCGGGTTTTCGAGAGATAAAGGGCAGAAACCCGGTTTCGCCAATCAAAATCTACACGTTGATAGAGTAGTGCTTATTCTTTTTGTCGCTCGCTCAATCGTTGTTGCCGTTTTTGCTCCAGTTTCTTCTGCTTATTCAGCCATTTTTCGAAGGCATTTTCATAATTTTCGCCGTGCATTCTGCCTTCTTCCATGTAGTAGCCAAGGACCCCCACTGCCCCCCCCAGCGCGGCAATGAGGAACCACGGGAACGACAATCCACCCACCAGTAGATTGAGTAAAAAAACAAAGACTACACCTACAATAAAGATAAAGAGGATAAGATAGATCTGATTCATGCGCTCGCGGCGGAAAGCGGCTTCTTCGGGGCTAATTTCAGAAGTATCTCTTTTACGATGGCGGTAAGGACCCACCCCTAATGCCATTTCTTTTTCCGCTTTTACAATGGCTTCTTGCGATAAACCCATCTCGCGCCCCATATCAAAAAGTTGGTCACGGTCATATTTAACATCCCCGCTATCTTGATGTTCAACCGCCCGTTTGAGGATTTCCCTTACTTCGTCGTCATTGTATTCCCGTTTGTTCATGGGTTGCTCTTTTCTTTACAGGGTGAGGGGTGGATATCGGGTTGGTTTGTTCTCGTGGTGCTATCCCTTACGGAATGCCGTTCTCTATACTCAATCATATGCCATCTAGTTGCAGAAAGTATTTGCTTGGCGAGGCATCTTTATTTATTGCGCTCACCCATTATTGCGCTCACCCATCGCCATTGCCGGATCAGGTACAAGCAAAATGGTTATCCGGCAGAAGAAGATTTTTTGTTGATTAATGCTCTCCTTTGTAATAGATCAAATAAGGGAAGTATAAAGAAACCACGTTTTCGCCTCTCCACAATTATTTTTGGCTCTTGACAACATACCATACGGTATGGTATGTTGTGATTTCTAGAACGAGGGAAAGCACGATGAAAATTCAACAGAGCGACTGGTTGGAACAGGGGTTGGAAAAACTGGCACGGGAGGGCTTAAATGCGGTCACAATTGAAGCAATGTGCCGACATGTAGGCGTGACCAAAGGCTCCTTTTACCACCACTTTGCAAATCGGGAAGCCTTTTTGGAGGCGTTGCTTCGCCATTGGGAGGAACATTACACGATGGCGTTCATCCATTACAGCGAGGCAGGAAAGACCCCGGTGGAGCAGATGGAACGACTGATGAAATTGGTGGTACGCAACCACGATGATTCGGAGGTGGCGATTCGGGTGTGGGCGCAAAACGACCCGATGGCGCGGGCGTATCAACAACGGGTAGATCAAAAACGGATGGCGTATCTGGAACAGCTGTTGCGCGGCTTGGGACATTCCGCTTCGGCGGCACGGACGCGGGCGCAAATGTTGTATACCTTACTGGTCGGGGCGCAAATGGTAGTACCCACACTGACCCGTGAGGAATTGCGGGCAATGTTTAATCAAATGGAACGATGGATGACTCCATCTGCTCAGGAGTAAAGCCCATGAGTTATTTACGAAACCTATCCTCCCTACACCCCTTTCCGGGAAATGCCGATTATTACGACGAAAAACAGATTGAGGGCATCGGTACGTTACAGGAATTCTTGGCAGGCTTTTTAAGCCATTATACCTTCTGGATTAAAGGGCTGTACGGAATTCGGGCGGGGTTTGTACGCCTGTTGGGAATGCGCCAACCCCGGATGTCCTTGCCGCCACGCCTGACCCCTGATGATATTTCTTTTGTGCCGGGGGCACGGGCAACGATTTTTAAGGTGAAGGGAGGCGAGGAAGGACGGTATTGGGTGGCAGGGGCTGATGATAAACATCTTTCTGCTGATCTGATTGTGGCGGCGGAACCGTTGGCGAACGGGCGTACCCGTTTTCATGTGGGAACCGTTGTCCATTACCATCATTGGACAGGACCTGTCTATATGAATGTGATTCGCCCCTTCCACCATATTGTGGTGCAAAGCATGATGCAGGCGGGGATTCGGTACGCCCCTATTCACCGGGCAGGGCAACAGGGGTAGGAGCGGGGAGTGACCAGACTTTGACGGTCGTATCGGTTGAGCCTGTTACCAATAAGGATTCATCGGGTGTCACCGCAAAGGTATTGATGCTATTATCATGGGCGGGGACATCGGCTTCTAATTCCCATGTCGAAACTGCCCATCGGCGCAACACCTTGCCCACCCCGCCGGAATAAAGATAACGTCCGTCGCGGGTAAAATAGAGCGCAAGCGGTGCGTAAGGGTCGGCGGGAAAGGTGATAATCGGGTTCATGGGAGCTCCTACAGGATGGTTCTTCAAAAGGAACGGGCATGAAAGAAATCTGGTTTATCCGACATGGCGAGAGTATTGGCAACGCAGGGCACCCCACGCCGGGGGTGGTTGAAAATCCCTTGTCGGAACGAGGGCATATACAGGCAGAAGCAATTGCCGACCGTATTTCCTGCGAACCGCAGTTGATAGTGGTGTCACCCTATCTTCGTACCCGACAAACCGCACAACCCACGATTCAACGCTACCCCGACGTGCCTGTCGAAACGTGGCAGGTACAGGAATATACGATTTTGGCGGCGGCGCGATATGTCGGCACTACTGAAACAGAAAGGATGCCCTGGGGCGAAGCGATCCGCGAACGGAACGACCCCGACCATTTCGATGGGGACGGGGCAGATTCCTTTCGTGGGTTGTTAGCACGATTGGCTACGTTGAAAACGCAATGTGAAGCATTGCCTCATGCTTACACCTTGATATTTTCGCACGGTCGCTTCATCCGTATGTTGCTCTGGTATCTTTTGCAGGGGGAACCGCAAGCCACCCCGGAACGGATGCGCGAGGCATTTACGTATATTCAGGGAACCCGCCTTGAAAATGGTGTGATTGTTCGCGCCCTGATTGATGAACAGGGGCGGTGGTTGGTGGGGCGGGTGTAACTGCTACGCCAAAAATCCATCCACAATTTGGTTAAACAGAGCAGGCATTTCCATATTGGGTAAATGTGCCGTACCGGGCATCACCACTTTTTTCGCCCCGACGATGCGTTTTTCTAAAATTTCGACCCGCTCAATGCTGGAGGGAATATCAAGGTCGCCAATGATGAGCAGGGTGGGATGCTGAATCGCTTCGAGCCGTTCCAGTGCCGGAGGGTTCAGCGCGATTTCTTGCTCCCACAGGCGTGGCTCCACCCGTAGCGGAATCAGATTCATTTCCCAAACCAAATGGCGCATAGCGGGGTCAAGTTCCTCCGGGGCGCGTCCGGCATCTACCCATACTTGAACTTCAATTTCGGAAACCTGTTCAAGGTCGCCTGCCGCCTCCGCCGCTTCCAATGCCTCTTCAAGCGGATGAGGCGGACCTTCATACGCATAGCCGCCGATGGCGGGGGCAACCAATAGCAACGTTGTTGCCCGTTCGGGCCGGGTGAGTGCCATATTCAGAGCAATTTTGCCCCCCTGGGAACAGCCCAACAGTATTGTTTTTTCAATGCCAAGTACATCCATAAGTCCGAGCACATCTTCATGGTGCGCGAACGCTCCCTCCCCCATCGGACTTTGCCCGAAGCCACGCAAATCGGGCGCGACCACACGATAACGTGTTGCAAAGTGAGCGATTTGATTAAGCCACATACGGCTGTCACAGATTCCGGCATGAATCATCACAATCGTTTCATCGTGTTCCGCCCCGGCGGTGCGGTAAAATATTTGAGTGCCATTGACTTCGGCGAATGCGGAATCCATGCGTCTCTCCGTTGAGGTTGTTGAAATGAGATACCATAATTTTAACATGGGTTCGGTTTAATGGTGAGGGCGAGGAAAAATGGTAAGGGATATGGGCAATCTCACGGCACTAAAGTGATCGTGCTATAGACCCGTTCTTTGCAAACGTTTTTCCCAGATATGAAAATATTTTTCAGGCAACGGGTCTATAGCCCTGCCTCTTTAGAGCAGAAGCGTTCATAGAGCAAGTTTCAACCGTGACGAAGGGATATGGTAGACTGTATCTCTCTTTCATCACTCGTAGAAAGCAAAAACCTTATTGTCGTTTCTGCTTTCTGCGTCCTGCTTTCTGTCCGTTAGGGGGAGTTATGCCGATTCGACGGTTGCCACCCGATGTTGCCAGCAAAATTGCCGCCGGGGAGGTGGTGGAGCGACCCGCCAGCGTGGTCAAAGAACTGATGGAAAATGCCCTTGATGCCGGGGCGACCGAGATTCATATTGAGGTACGCGGGGGGGGGCAACAGCTCATCAAGGTCAGCGATAATGGGTCGGGCATTCCCGCCGACGAGGTGGAGCTTGCCTTTGAACATCATGCCACCAGCAAGGTACAGAGTGCCGATGATTTGTTCGCCCTGCACACCCTCGGTTTTCGCGGCGAGGCTTTGCCCTCCATCGCGGCGGTGAGCCATGTAACGATTTTAACGCGCACCCGCACGGATACGGTCGGGGTGCAGATGCGGATGGAAGGGCGTACCCGTGTGGCGCAGGAGCAACGGGCGGCTCCGGCGGGAACCATTTTGAGCGTGGAAGAGCTGTTTTACAACGTTCCGGCGCGGCGCAAATTCCTCCGTACCACTGCCACCGAAAATGGCGCGATTGCCGAAATTGTTTCGACCTATGCGCTTGCCTATCCCGACCACCGCTTTTCGCTCTCGCTGGATGGGCGGCAGGTCGTCCAAACCAATGGAAGCGGGAAACTCAGTGATGCGATTGTGGCAGTGTACGGGGTGGAAGTGGTACGCCAGATGATTGACCTGCCGTTGGTGGAGGACGACGCGCACGGCATTCAATTGGATGGCTATATCGGGGGTCCGGCATTGAGCCGCCCTAACCGCAAATTCATCACGCTGTTTGTGAATGGACGTGCCATCAAAAGCCAGATTCTGCTGGCGGCGATTCAACAGGCGTATCAGGGGGTCGTCCCTACGGGGCGTTTCCCGGTGGTAGTGCTCCGCTTGACCGTGCCTCCCGACATGATTGATGTCAATGTCCATCCGCAAAAGATGGATGTTAAATTTGCCCGTAGCGATGAACTGTTCGGCTTGGTGCAAAAGGCAATCCGGCGGCGGCTGATTGAAGCCTCGCCTGTTCATCGCTTGACGCGGGGCGTGGAGGTGATTGGGGAAGAAGGCGAAAGGGGAAATGAGAAAGGGGAAGCGGATACAGATGTTGCGGTTACTTCTCACCCCGAATCTTGGATGGATGGGCGGTATACCGGGACGGGCAGACGGGGCGAGTTAGGCTTGCCGCCCGAACCTCAACCCCCCACCCATCCCGGACATCGGCGTGGGGCAGAGTATTGGGAGGAACGAACCGAACGGCAAGCATCCCCCTTCACCCCCCCACAGGCGGGGGATTTTACCGCCTATCCAACCGATGGGGGGCAAATGGAAATGCCTTTGCCGCCCGCTCCGGGGGCAGGGTATACCGATGAACGTGGCGGAACCAAGTTGCCGCCTCTGCGGGTACTGGGGCAAATCCATAAGACCTATCTGATTTGTGAGGGTCCCGACGGGTTATATCTGATTGACCAACATACCGCCCACGAACGGGTATTGCTGGAACGATTTCAGAAAGAACGAGCGCGGCGGGCAGTCCCTTCCCAAAAATTACTGTCGCCGTTGGGGTTGGAATTGACCCCGCAACAGGTGGCATTGGTAGAAGAACAGCAAGATGTGCTGTTACGACTGGGCTTTGAAGTGGAACCCTTCGGCGGGTTGATGGTGATGGTACGCGCCATGCCCACCGTATTACAAAACCATCCCGACCCGGCGGCGGCTTTGGCGGAAGTGCTGGATGGCGCGATTCGGGATCGAAGCGGTTTGTCGTGGGAGGAGCGGATTGTAATGTATGCCGCCTGTCGCGGCGCGGTGAAGGCGGGCGATGATCTGACGCTTGAAGAGATGCGGGATTTGATTCGTCAATTGGAGCAATGCGATCTGGCACGTACCTGTGCCCACGGGCGACCCACTGTGGTGCGATTAAGCCAGGCGCAATTGGAACGGGAATTCGGGCGGCGGTAGGGAGTATGGAGTAGTGGGTAGTGAGAAAACGGCATTCCACTAACCCCCACCACTTATGGAAGCAAATAATCGTGACGCGCCGTGTCCCCTGCCCTAGAAGGGCAGGGCTATTAAATACAGTTCTCCCCCTGCTAAGTACGCTCGTTTCGCAGGCTCCCGTATTTCGTTGCCCCGTCCTTCAGGGCGGGGGCGGAGCAGTTACATCACTCCAATTTTATATCGGACACTCAACATTATTCTGGAGCAATAGGCTAGATAGTGAAGTCGCCGTTTTCTCAATACTCAATACGCAATTCTCTCTTGCCCTTTCCTTAAAAACGGACTATGTTTTGAAGGGGGTGTCGTATCACCACCCCGTACAATAGCAATACCCATCAGGAGAAACTACATATGGCAATTCGACATGCAAATGCACGTTGGGAAGGAAGTTTGCAAGAAGGCAATGGACGCACCAGCGGACAAAGTGGCGCGTTTGATGTACCGTTCTCGTTCAAAACCCGCTTCGGCGAGGAGCCGGGCACGAACCCGGAAGAATTGATTGGCGCGGCACATGCAGGATGTTATTCAATGGCATTATCTGCCGATTTGGGACGTGCCGGATTCACCCCGGATTATGTCAATACTACGGCAAAGGTGCATTTTGGTCGTGTGGATGAAAAACCGACCATCTATAAAATTGAATTGGTTGTGGAAGCCAGTGTTCCGGGGATTGAAGACGGGCAATTCCAGGAAATCGCCGCCGGAACCAAAAACAATTGCCCCGTGTCGCGGGCATTGGGCGCGGTCAGCGAAATCACCGTGGATGCCTCTCTGGTATAAGAGCCTCTTGTATCTAATATAGAGGTGCGGCTCTTGCCGTACCTCTTTTTATTTTACACGCTTCTGTAGGGGTATACCCTTGTAGGTGATACCCATGTGCGTCGCAAACACCCTGTCGTTTAGACACTGTACTAACGAACAATCTTGAAGCAGGAGGGGATGACAACCCACCCCCTTCCCCCTCCCAAGAGGGGGCGTTCCTGCGCGATTCTATGTGGTCAATACAATACATCGCTAGAGATACCCTTAATCCTCTATGAACACCCCACCCTCTGAAAGCCCTCAACGCTGGCAAGCTCTTGCCTTACTGACCTTAACCCTCATTCTTTCGATGTCCACATGGTTCTCCGCGTCGGCAGTCGTGCCCCAATTGCGAAGCGAATGGAGTTTGTCCAATGACACCGCCGCATGGCTGACCATTGCGGTGCAGTTAGGCTTTGCAGTCGGCGCAGTGATTTCCAGTCTGCTAAATCTCTCCGACATCATCTCGCCACGCCATGTGATTCTGGGCGGTGCGGTGGGGGCAGGTATCGTCAATGCCTTTCTGGGGGTGGTGGATAGTGCGACTTATGGAATTCCCCTTCGCTTCCTGACAGGCGTTTTTCTGGCGGGGGTTTATCCGCCCGCGATGAAATTGATGGCGACCTGGTTCCGGCAGGGGCGCGGAATGGCGTTGGGTGTGATGGTTGGGGCGGTGGTGGTCGGGAGTGCGTTGCCCCATCTGGTCAACGGGTTGGGCGGGTTGTACTGGGAAACCGTGATTTATGCGACCACGATACTCAGCATTATTGGCGGGTTGATTGCCGAATTTGTGGTGAAAGAGGGACCCTATCCCTTCCCCAAAGCGACCTTTGATTGGCGGCAGGCGGGGCGTGCCTTTGCCAATCGTGGGGTACGGTTGGCTTCCTTCGGCTATTTCGGTCATATGTGGGAACTGTATGCGATGTATGCGTGGTTCTCCGTCTTTTTTGGCGATGCGTTACGTGCACAGGGTATTCCGATTGGTTCTACTGCCGCCTATACAACCTTTGTGGTGATGGCAGTCGGTGCAGTGGGCAGTTGGGCGGGCGGGATTCTGGCGGATCGGTGGGGACGCGCCAACACCACCACCCTGATGATGGTGATTTCCGCCATCTGTGCGGTACTGATTGGGTTATTGTTCGGTTCCTCCCCCTGGCTGATTGTCGTGGTGGGGCTGGTGTGGGGCTTTTCGATTGTGGCGGATTCGGCGCAATTTTCGACGCTGGTGACGGAATACGCCGATCAAGCCTATGTCGGCACGGCACTCACACTGCAACTGGCTTCCGGCTTCGCCCTGACAGTGATTACCATCTGGCTGATTCCCTTGCTGGAAGCGCAATTTGGCTGGCGGTGGGCGTTTGCCTTCCTTGCCCCCGGTCCGATCTTGGGGGCGGTGGCGATGGGGCGGTTGAAAATGGCGGAGAAAAAGAGATGAGAGTGGAGATATATGAGTTCGAAAAATGGTTGGAGGAGCGACGACTAAAACGATATGGGTTTTTATAAGAAAAGGGCAATGGGATAAACATTGCCCTTTTTATCGAATCTCTGCCTACAATCCCTTATTTCCGTGCACTTATCACTGACCACTTATCACTCTTCACTGTCGGCCCCCAACTCCAGCACCCACAAATTCCGGTCTGCCGCGTTGACAAAGACAATGCGATTGCCATCGGGCGAGAGCGACCAATCGTTGTTGTGGATACGGAACGGCACAATAGCGGGGTCGGTCAGATCACGCATCGTATCGGTGGTGAGGTTGTATTCCTGCACACGGAAGCTCGCCGCGCCCGGCTCAAAGGGAATTACCAGAATCGTATCTGCCGTGCGCCAGCGATAGGCTCCCACAAAAGGCAAGGGGCGGGTTTCCCCCGTTTCGGTATGGGTGAGCCAGTAGCCGTTCCGTTCGGGGTGCTGGCGGTCTAACGTGACATAGTAGGCGATATATTGACCATCGGGGCTGGCACTCGTTCCCTGAATCCGCGCCCCGATGGCAAGATCAATGGTTGCGCCATCGGCAAGGGTATAACGGCGTAAAATCCGTTCTTCGGGGTTGTCGGCATTAATCACCGATAACAACCATTGCTCATTGTTCAGCCACCCCGCAAAGGAAACGCCCCGCCCCTGTAAAATCAATTGTTCGTTGCTTCCGTCCAGATTGGCGATGTAGAGCGAGGCAAAGCGTTCATTGAACGGCACATCTTGCGTTTGGTCGCTAATTTGATACGCAAGGCGTGTTCCATCGGGGCTGATATTCGGACGATTGTTGCCCGTGCTGTCCGTTTGATAGGTTTGCCCCCCCGCATTATCAATTACGGTGTAGCCATCCGGTCCGGGAATCAGATAGAAACGGTCTCCGTGCGACCAACTCCCCAATGTTTCGGTGACCAGCGTTCCCATCGGGGCAGGCTCGGTTCCGTTCAAGGGTACTTCATAGAAACCAACCGGCATGGCAGAGGTCGGGCGGTCTATAAAGCGCACCGTTTCCCCATCTGCCCGCCAGAAAGGATTGACACAACAGCGTCCTGTCGTCAATTGGCGCAGGGCAGGGGTCGGGGTTGCCGTCGGCGGGGCGGGCGTAGCGGTGGCGGTAGGTGGAAGCGGTGTAACGGTTGGAGGAAGCGGGGTCATCGTAGCGGCAACCACCACCGCATCACTATTCACATCAGGGTTGGCGGCAACGGAGGTATCCGGGGTGGCGGGGGTCGTAGAGTCATTAACCTCGCCCATACCAGCGGGGCGCGTTGGTTGGGAGGCAGAACAGCCTATCAGGAATGCCGCAAGGCAAACCATTAAGAGGAGTACACGTCGTCGGGTCATCATCATCTCCTCTAGTTAAAATCGGGGGGCCAGGTGTTCGGGAAAGAATTCAGGAACGGCCCCTGCAACCGTGCGTCCGGCTGTTCATCCAGATATTGCCATTTGCGCGGGTCGTCCAAATCCCGTTGGAAGGTGCGGTTGCCCCCGATCAGCGCGATTGCCTCCCAATCGGCATCAATCAACGGAATGGGGTTAAAGAGACGTGAACGGGAATGGTCGCGGATTTCCAAATGCAAATGGGGCGAAGCGATACAGGTAAAGCGGGAATCGCCCGAATAGCCCACAAAATCCCCCGCCTTGATCGGTGCGCCGATGGTCAGGGGCGAGCGTTCCAGCAAATGCCCGTAGAGCGAGGAATAGCCGTTGGGGTGTTCAATCACCACATTATGGGGTGGGGAGCCATGCGGACCATCCACATGAAGCACTATCCCATCCCCAATCGCTACCACGGGGGTGCCACAGGCGGCGGTCAGGTCTAAGCCGAAATGAATCCCCTGCCCGTTGCGATAGGTGGTGTCCCGTTGGCGGTATGCCCCGGTGGTGTTGCCATAGGTCTGCCCTAAATACCATGTATCCGGTCCCGGTGGGGTATTAAAGGGCAGGCGGAAGGGTGGCTGTTCCGGCGTTTGGGCAAGGGTATCCGGGGTGGCAAAATAGAGCAACCCCGCGAGGAAGGTTAAAAGCAGAAAAGCACGTTGGAGGTTCATAGAAACGGCAAACTCGTTTGATGTTGAAAAATGAACGAGGCAAATTGTAGCCAACGACAGGGGAAACGGCAACGGCATAACACAGAGGCACAGAGAGACGGAGGGCTTTTTAAGTTGCCACACCATTGGTCAATAATAGGGGAACCCAAAACGATACTTCTCCGTAAAAACCCTATCCCCCTCTATAGAAAGCATTATGTCCATTCATCAAGGCGATATTTATTGGGTTCCGTTGGATGAAACCGATAGCGGCGGCTCTACGATTGTTCATCCGCATGTGGTGATTCAAGCGGACGTTATCAATCAAAGCCGGGTGACAACGGTTGTGGTCTGCGCCTTAACCACCAATATGAAACGGCGTGGGCAACACGGGTATATTCTATTGGAGGCGGGGGAAGCCAATCTGCCCAAACAGAGCCTTGTGGTG
>CBKYSX010000005.1:0-23529 GCA_966690745.1 uncultured Ardenticatenales bacterium | reverse complement strand
ATTGTTGAATGACATAGGCATAAGGTTCAATCTCTTCTGCACTCCAAGCAATTTTTTGTTCCCGACGAATCTTTCCAAGAAATGCTTGCCCATATTCTATATAGCGACCATTCCACTCATCCTTTTCATCGTCCTCCAACTGGTCGGCAAAGTAATAGCCAAGGCGAGGGTGACTAAAGGTAAATCCCGTACTTTCTCCATCCCCGATAATGAACCGCCCCACTTCTCTGGCAATCGTTTTCAATCGCACTCCACTAATTTTTGTGGCTTTCGTTACTTGCAAAACATCCTTTTTGCTTAAAGGACCAAAAGCAGTAGCAACTGCGTTAAAAAAGGCAAGTACATCTGCTTTTTCTAAAGGATTCCCTTTTTCTTTCTCCCACTTCTTCGTTTGGTCTTCCCACCATCGGTCAAAATAGCCTTTTAAACCCGGTTCCTTAATCGCTTGTAGTTCATCTCCCGTTAAGTACCCTCTTTTTCGCCCGATTTTTCCTAACGCTTCAACGTAAAGTTTTACCAGTAGAGGGTCGCCCTCTTCCGTAAGCCTATAGAGTTCCGAAATAACTTTCTCTTTGTTGGCGATAGTCTCAAGGGGGTTTCCCATTTGGGATAGCACATCTTTTACTCCTTTTAATTGCAAGGGGAATAAGTTGATAAGCGTAGCGTTTTGTCCTTGTTGCAAACCGAGCAGGTCCAAAGCGAGCTCATTATCTTCATTTGCCTGTACTCGCTTAGAAAGAACAACATGAACCCTTGCGGGTAGAGGTAATGGCAGAAACGTTGCCCCAGGTTGCCAGCCGGTGGCTTCATCCAATCCATCTATAATCACCACCACCTGTTTGCCATCGGGCGGGGATTTCTGAAGATATTGGTCGGCAACCCCTTTCCATTGCTCCGCACTCAACTGCGAATACTTGACCTCATCGCCATAGACGGTTGCCAACCGTGCCGCCAATGCGGTGTAAAAGACCTCCTGCGCCGCTGTTTCAAAGCGAATGGAGATGGGTAGAAAGACCACATGCATATCATCAAATTGTTTTAAATAGGAAGCCCAGCGCACCAGCAACGCCGATTTGCCCCGCCCCGCCTCCGCACTCATAAAGAGGCAGGAAGGCGCGTCAGGGTCCGCCAACCATTGATTCAGCGTGGCAAAGTCGGCGGCGCGTCCGCCGAAGGGAACTTTGTTTTTCTCGTCGCCCAGATATTCGCGGAGGAAGTTTTTGATGCGCGTGGAATAATCGGTGGGGAGTTTATCGGGGCCTTTAACCAACTGTTGAATGAGGGTGTAATTCCCGCCGACAATCGTTTCTGCCTGAATCGAGGAATGGTCTATATCGCTAAAGTTGACCCCGCCCTCTGCCATGATAAATCCCTCAAACGATGGTGGTGTAGATTAAACGGTAGCGTACCAAAAAATGGGGATTTTGGGAATAGGGACAATTTTTGAGAGTGTAAGCCCATGATAACAGAAAGGTTTTGAGCAAGGGGGTGATTTGCATGATGGAACTATGAAAGAAACCCGGTTTCGTACCTGAGTTGACGATTGCAATTCGGAAGGGGGGTGTCTTTTTGATTAGCATTCGTCACAATCGTCGCATTCGTCAATGGTTTTTACCCCATCTCTTTTCCATCTTGACCCTTTCTTGACCCCAACCCCCGCCGCCTTGCCCCCCGTTTGACCCCAAATTTCCTACACTAAGAACATCACAACAGAACAGGACGCAGGAACGGCGACCCACCCCCTAATCCCCTCTCCGGAGGGGGAACGGGAAGACCGTTTGGTCGTTTCTGCTTTCTGCGTCCCGCGTCCTGAGTTTTGCGTTCCACAAAAAGGAGAAACCCGATGGATGTAATGTACCTTGCCGTAGCCCTCCTCTTTTTCGCGTTGTCGGCGGGGATGGTGACGGCGTTGAAACGGTTGATGGAGGAATAACGATGGACGAGATTTTGTATGCGGTATCGGGCGTGATCGCCCTTGCGCTCATGGTTTATCTGGTACTGGCACTCTTAAAACCGGAATGGTTTGGCTAAATATTTTCTTGTTTCCCATTTCTCCTTTCGCAACAGTAATAGAAAGGAGAAATGGGAAACGAGAAATGAGAAACGGGAAGTGAGCGAAAGATGACAGTGAATGGATGGCTTCAGATATTGTTATACCTCGCAGTCCTGCTTCTGCTGGCAAAGCCGGTGGGGGCGTTTATGGCGAATGTGTACGAAGGCAAAAGAACCTTTTTACACCCGGTTCTGCGCCCGTTGGAAACCCTGTTTTACCGGGTGGCGGGAATCAAAGAAGAGGATGAGCAGGCATGGCATTCTTACGCGATTGCCATGTTGCTGTTAAACGGATTGGGCTTGCTGGTGGTCTATCTTTTGCAACGGGCGCAGGGGGTGTTGCCGCTAAACCCGGCAGAGATGGCGGCGGTGACACCTGATTCCGCCTTTAACACGGCGGTATCCTTTGCCAGCAATACGAATTGGCAAGGCTATGGCGGCGAAACGACCATGAGCTACCTGACCCAGATGGTCGGGTTGGCGGTACAGAACTTCCTTTCGGCGGCAACCGGGATGGCGGTATTGGTTGCGTTGATTCGCGGTATTTCGCGCCACACCACGCAAACCATCGGTAATTTCTGGGTAGATATGACCCGTTCGGTGCTCTATATCCTGCTCCCGCTGTCGGTCGTGCTGGCACTCGTGCTGGTATCGCAGGGGGTGGTCCAAACCTTCAATTCCTATCAAGAGGTCAACCTGCTTCAAGCCACGACCGATGCGGAGGGGGCAAGCGTGACCACCCAAACGCTGGCAGTGGGTCCGGCGGCTTCCCAAATTGCGATTAAACAATTGGGAACCAACGGGGGCGGCTTCTTTAATGCGAACTCCTCCCACCCCTTTGAGAACCCGACCCCCATCAGCAATTTCTTCCAATTGTTGAGCATTCTGCTGATTCCCGTCGCGCTTTGTTACACCTACGGGCGCATGGTCGGGGATACGCGGCAAGGCTGGGCTTTGCTAACCGCAATGACGCTGGTTTTTGTGCTGTTGCTGGGGGTGGCATACACCGCCGAAGCACAGGGCAACGCGGCATTGGCGGGGTTGCCGGTTGACCAGAGCGTGAGTGACCTGCAAAGCGGCGGCAATATGGAAGGGAAAGAAACCCGTTACGGCATTACCAATTCGGTGCTGTGGGCAACCGCCACCACCGCCGCCAGCAACGGCTCAGTGAACTCGATGCACGACAGCTATACCCCCATCGGCGGCTTGGTTCCCATATGGCTGATGCAGTTGGGCGAGATTATCTACGGGGGGGTGGGGTCAGGATTGTACGGGATGCTGGCGTTTGTGATTGTGGCGGTCTTTATTGCCGGGTTGATGGTGGGGCGTACCCCCGAATACATGGGCAAGAAGGTCGAAATTTACGAGATGAAGATGGCAAGCCTGATGATTCTGATTCCGCCGATGGTGGTGTTGAGTTTTACCGCCCTCGCCGTGGTGACGGAATGGGGCACGGCGACCATTTACAACCCCGGTGCCCACGGTTTCAGCGAAGTGTTGTATGCCTTTAGTTCGACGGGCAACAACAACGGGAGTGCCTTTGCCGGGTTGGGGGCAAACAATCCCTTCTACAACCTGACAGGGGGGCTGGCGATGCTCATTTCGCGTTACTGGCTGGCAATTCCGACCCTTGCGATTGCGGGGTCACTGGCACGGAAAAAATTAGTTCCTGCCACTGCCGGCACGTTGCCCACCCATACGCCGCTCTTTATCGGCTGGCTGATTGGCGTGATTGTGATGGTCGGCGCGTTGAGCTTCCTGCCCGCGCTGGCGTTGGGACCGATAGTAGAGCAACTAATGAGTTAAGGAGATGCGTGGTGCGTGGTACGTGGTGCATGAATTTAGGGGAAGGCATGGTGTTTTCTGACCGTTCTAACATTTTGGTTATCTATCACGGCACTAAAGTGACCGTGCTATAGACCTGTTGGTTGCAAAGCCATTGGGGTAAACAACGGGTCTATAGCCCCGCCTCTTTAGAGCGGGGATACCGGATGGCTTACAGAAGAATTCAGAAGAACCGAAATCCATTCTTAAATCCATGCACCACGCATCACGCACCACGCAACGGTGAATTAAGATGAACCCTCGTAACGAATTATACCGTCGGGCAGTGGCGGATTCTTTCCGCAAATTGGACCCGCGTGTGCAAGTGAAAAATCCGGTGATGTTTGTGGTGTTGGTGGGCAGTGTGTTGACCACCATGTTGGCGATTCAGCAAGCGGTGACAGGTTCTACTGAGCCGTGGGGCTTTACCGCCACGATTTCCGCCTGGTTGTGGTTTACAGTGCTGTTCGCCAATTTTGCCGAAGCGATTGCCGAAGGGCGCGGCAAGGCACAGGCGGACGCGCTCCGCAAAACGCGCCAACAGACCAACGCCAAAAAATTGGCACAGCCCCGCCGGGATGGGGCGGTAACCATCGTGAGCAGTAACGACCTGCGGCAGGGGGATATAGTCCTAGTGGAGGCAGGGGAGAGTATCCCCGTAGATGGGGAGATTGTGGAAGGGATTGCCGCCGTAGACGAAAGCGCGGTAACGGGCGAAAGTGCGCCGGTGGTGCGTGAATCGGGCGGCGACCGGAGCGCAGTGACCGGGGGAACGCGGGTGCTGTCCGATTGGATTATCGTGCAGGTGAGTACCAACCCCGGCGAAGGCTTTTTAGACCGCATGATTGCCCTTGTTGAAGGGGCGAAACGGCAGAAAACCCCCAACGAAATCGCACTGAACATTCTGCTGGCAAGTTTTACGATTATTTTCTTGCTCGTTACCGCCACGCTCCTGCCCTATTCGATGTATGCCGTCAACGCCAACGGAACGGGTTTACCCATTACGATTACGGTATTGGTGGCGTTGCTGGTCTGCCTGATTCCAACCACGATTGGCGGCTTGTTGAGTGCCATCGGGATTGCAGGGATGGATCGTCTGATTCAACGGAACGTGATTGCGATGTCGGGGCGGGCGGTGGAAGCGGCGGGGGACGTGGATGTGCTGTTGCTGGACAAAACGGGAACGATTACGCTGGGCAACCGCCAGGCAGTGGAGTTTGTCCCGGTGAACGGGACGGGCGACCGCGACCTTGCCGATATTGCTCAACTTGCCTCGCTTGCCGATGAAACTCCCGAAGGGCGTTCCATCGTGGTGCTGGCAAAAGAGAAATACAACATTCGCGCCCGCCACATGGAGCAGGAAGCACCGCAGGCACATTTTGTTCCTTTTACCGCCCAAACCCGCATGAGCGGGATTGATTGGAACGGGACTTCGATTCGTAAAGGCGCGCCCGATACGGTGATGGCATACATCGAGGAAAGCGGAAACAAGGTTCCCGCCGCGATGAATGAAACCGTAGAGCGGATTGCCCGGAGCGGCGGCACCCCGCTCGCCGTGGCGCGGAACGGGCAGGCGGTGGGGGTGGTGCATCTGAAAGATGTGGTGAAGGGGGGCATTAAAGAACGGTTCGCCCACCTGCGCCGGATGGGGATTAAAACCGTGATGATTACGGGGGACAACCCCCTGACGGCGGCGGCAATCGCGGCAGAGGCGGGGGTGGATGATTTTCTCGCGCAAGCGACCCCCGAAGCCAAATTAAAATTGATTCGGGAATACCAGCAGGGCGGACGACTGGTGGCGATGACCGGGGACGGTACGAACGATGCCCCCGCACTGGCACAGGCAGATGTGGCGGTGGCGATGAATAGCGGTACGCAACCCGCCCGCGAAGCCGCCAATATGGTGGATTTGGATAGCAACCCGACCAAACTGATTGAGATTGTCGAAATCGGGAAGCAGTTGTTGATGACGCGGGGTGCGTTGACCACCTTTAGCATTGCCAATGATGTGGCGAAATATTTTGCCATCATTCCGGCGGCGTTCGCCACCACCTACCCCGCGCTGAACGCCCTTAACTTTATGGGGCTTGCCACGCCCCAGAGCGCGATTTTGTCGGCAGTCATTTTCAACGCCCTGATTATCATCGCCCTGATTCCGTTGGCGTTGCGCGGCGTTCCTTACCGGGCGGTGGGGGCGGCGCAACTGCTCCGCGACAACCTGTTGATTTATGGGCTGGGTGGATTGGTGGCTCCCTTCATCGGGATTAAGGTGATTGATGTGGTGTTGGTGGCACTAGGAATTGCATAGTGCATATTGCATAAACGAACACAGCAAAGCCTCGTTATACAAAGTTGTCTTTATGCACCATGACTTATGCAATATGGAGTTTTGCGATGGGACGTAATTTTATCATCACCCTCTTCTGGATTGCCGCTCTTTCGATCTTTGTAGCGGCACTGCCCCACCGGGCACCGCCCACAACGATCTCCTCACGGCGGGTAGATTTGGCAGGGGAACCCCTTTATAACGAAAATGCCGAATTGCTGGGAACCGTGGCAGAGGTAGTGGTGAATGTGGAAAACGGGACGGTAGCATATTTGATTGCCCGTGTAGACCCCGCCACTGCATTTGGAACCCGTTCCCTTTCCCCCAATGACGCGACCTATGTCGTCATTCCATGGGAGAATGTGGTACGCCACCCCCAAAACGGAGGCATTTTGTTGGAAGTTGAACAAATCAAATTGAACCATGCTCCCCATCTCACCACCCTGCCCGATACCACACAATCGGGATGGGATGAAGGGGTACGGGCGGCGTGGCAATAAAAAATTGCATAGTGCATAGACCATATTGCATAAAAACGACATTACATTGCGTTGTCGTTGCCGTTTATGCATTATGAACAGGTAAGCGCGATATTATGAACAGTTATTTCCGTCCGGCAGTGATTCTGCTGGTATTGATGACAATTTTAACCGGGGTGGTGTACCCTGTGGTGGTGACGGTGGCGGCGCAGGTGGCGTTTCCTTATCAGGCGAACGGGAGCGTGATGGTGCGGGACGGGCAGGCGGTGGGCAGTGATCTCATCGGGCAGAATTTTGATGCACCCCAATACTTCTGGGGGCGGTTAAGTGCCACCGGCGGGGTTGCCTATAACGGGGCGGCGAGTAGCGGCTCCAATTACGGTCCGACCAACTCCGCCCTGACGGAAATGGCGGAGGCGCGGGTTGCCGCTCTGCAAGCCGCCGACCCTACCAACGCCGCGCCGATTCCGGTCGAGTTGGTGACGGCCAGTGCCAGTGGTTTAGATCCGCACATCAGCCCCGCCGCCGCCGCCTATCAAGTGGCGCGGGTGGCGCGGGAACGGGGGTTGGACGAAGCCGCTGTGCGCGAATTGGTAGCGCAACAGACCGAAGGGCGCACCTTCGGGATTCTGGGCGAACCCCGCGTGAATGTGCTGGCGTTGAATCTGGCGTTGGATGGGTTGGAATGATGGGGTTGCCCCAACCTAAAGGATGGGGTTAATAAATACGGAACTCTATAAACACGTAACCTTGTAGAGCAAAGCCCTGTATTTATTAGCCCTGTCCTTCCAGGACAGGGTAGTCCCCGTGAAATGAGCATGATTATGAATTTCTTATCGTTATTCGCGCCCCATCGTGCCGTGCCACCCGACCCGGTGGCGCGGTATGAAGGGCATTTGTATCAGGCGGTAGCCGCGTTAATGCGCGGCGATGTTCCGACTGCAAAGGAACAATTGCATCTGGCAATTGCAGAGCATACCGAATCCGCGCCTGCCTATAATTTATTAGGCGTGGCGGAGGCGATGGGGGGAAATGCGTCGCTGGCGTTGCGCTATTTCCGCGTGGCGTTGGTGCTGGACCCCACCTATGAACCCGCCCGCGCCAATCTGGTGCGCCCCACTGATTCCATTGCCCGCTACGATTTGGGAATGGAGTAGAGGGTTCTATAGAACTAAGCGGTGGTAGTGTAAAGGGATAGGGATACCGCTTCAACCTCAGAAAAAAACCGGGGATTCGATGGACAGCAGGGCAGAACCCCGGTTTCATGCCTGCTGTTGACCAAAGCGGTATCGGGTGAAATCATTATGCCCGGTTTTGTTTATTTCGGGAGAGCCACTTGTTTTGGACCATCTCTGCGACACCGAGTGCCAGGATTCCGGCAGGAAGGCTCAATGCCATCACAATTTTTGCAAACCACGTATCGGGATTGTCATTGACAATAAAGATAACCATAAGCACTGTAACTGTGAGAAAGTACACGAAGGGAAGCAACAGCGCACGCATACGCTGGCGTAGTGACACGTTGATTAGTTCTTGCCCGACCTGCTCCGCATGACCGAACTGACGGATAGCGGTGGCTTCTGCCTCCTCTGCGCTTAACCCCGCCATACGGTGCCCTGCCGCCAACGCCTCAAGGTGTTGGCGAATTTCCAGCATTTCTTCTTCACGGCGGGCAGGCGGCAAACGCTTTAGCCGACCTTCGATGGTTTCAAGATAGCGGTCTAGTTGTGAATTAGCCATAACTTACCTTCCTTGGATGTAGAACTGCATTGATAGCGGCACTATACGATTCCCATGCTTCGATACGCCTTGCCAATTCAGCCTGCCCAAGTTCTGTCAAAGAATAGACGCGACGGGCGGGACCCTGTTCCTGAACCTCCCATGCACTCTGAATCACCCCTTGCTCCTCTAGCTGTCTGAGGGCAGGATAGAGGGTTCCCTCGCGCAGATGGAGCGCATCTACACTCCATTGTTCAATAGCGCGGGCAATGGCATATCCATGGAGCGGACCGTGATTTAATACCGCGAGAATAAGCGTAGGCACATCACCACGAGATAAATTTACAGACATAACCATCTCCTTACCCTTTATAACAGGTTTACCTAGATTTGGAGCATACATAGATTCAAGATGTATGTCAAGAGCAATAATGTCGCAGGCTCCATTGCCTGGGTTGACTTGGGAATTGGGTAAAGAATTTGGTACAATAAGCACGTATCGTCTTACTCCAAGGAGCGTCCTATGTCAATCGCTACGGTAGAGGCTGTATTAGATCAAGTAGAGCAACTATCTCTTGAAGAAAAACTGCTGTTGTTAGAGAAAATTGCCCATGCGGTGCGTACTGAACAAAAAACAGAATCGCCGCCGAAGAAACGCATTATGGGACTTCATCAGGGGATGGGATGGATGGCGGACGATTTTGATGCTCTCGATTATTATAATTAATAGTATGTTATTTCGTGGATTTATTTAATAGATTCTTTGAAAGAATATCGAGTTCATCAAATCCATCAAGCGCGACTTCAAAAGCACCTTGTACGCTTTCTCCTTCTAATTCCTTTTTTTCCGTATTACTTTGCTTGAGAAAACAAATGTGTTTTTCATCGCGTGTCCTTTCATCATCAATGATTTGATAAAATGGATGAAGATTAAGCACCTTGTTATCAGTATCTAACAATAATATGTGATTTCTCTCGGGTTTTGTATCAAAAAAACCTTCAGGAGCCTCTTCTCTGACTGTGGTAGTCACCGCGCCTTTATAGAGTTCAATAGTACGATGCCATAGACCTTTTTCATAAAAACATCCTAAAATTCTAACAAGACGATACTCTTCCAGAAATTCTGTTTGTAAAAGCATCTTCTCTACAGATGGTAGGTACTCATCTACAATCCTGCGTTGTCTACTTTCGGAAGATGTGCGAGTATGGGATATAACGTTACGTAAATCGGATTGCAATTTTTTCCCTGTTTCTATTATATCTGGGAATGTGTGTAACTCATGTATAAATAAATCTGTGGATTTTCTTTGATTGACTTCTGTAATTATCTCGGAGATACAGTTGAGTCTATGTATCATAGAATAACCAGTAAAGGCTCGTCTTGCCTGTTTGTCTTTAATGAAATAATTTAGACTAGATAAATTTCTTGTGAGATCAGATAAACATACATTATAAAGAAAGAAACAGATGGCCTCATACACATCTTTTAAACGATACATTTTTTCTAAATATGTGCCATGTGTTTGTGCCTCTCGGAAAAGTCTGAACGGATAAGCTATGGGAGTTGGATAATTCGTTTCTACTCTTTCTTCCAATTTTGGCTTTGATATTAATAATGTTGAAATCTTTCTAAATTGTTCAACAACTGACTCTACAGCGGATAAATCAATTTCTTCTGGCTCTGACTCACTTAATTTTTTTAGCTCGGGTATAACATCTTGTTCTAGTCTTTGGATCGCAACTAAATATTCTGAAGGTGGCTTCTCATCAGATTGTGAGACAGTTTCTAACGTAGGCACAAATACTCGACATTTCCCAATTGTACTAACTGTTATTCGTGCCCCTAGACTAGATAAACTTGTAGCAACCCTCCATATTTCCTTTCTACCAATTTCCGATGTTAGATAATTAGCTATCATTTTTGCATTTACTAGAGAGGAATTCACTCTAATAATTAAAGTTTGGTGCGAAGCAATAGCTAATGAAGAGAAGTTGTCAGGAACCACCCAAACTTTCATCTTACTCATGTTAATTGAAATGCTTGGGATTACAATGTCTTGAGGTTGTAAATATTTATGGGGTGTAAAACCAGCAAGGTCGCTCAATTTTACTTGTTCACAAGACGATAAATCTACATCATCACTTGCAATTATATCTCTGTTCTTAATATAATAAACTGTAACATCCTCTTTAATTTTTAGTTTAGCAAGGTTGTTTCCTCGAGGATATGCTCCCGAATATATATCAGCAATCTCTTCAAGATTTATAGTCTTATAACCATCAGGAACGGGGAAGTCATCTAAGACAAAGATGTCTCGATTATTATATGAATACACAGTATTTCCAAATATATTCCGAAATATAGAAGTTTGTGCGCCATTTTGTCTGGCAATAAATATCCCCTTGTCATATTTTTGTGTTAAATTTAGGATTGAATTGACCTCGAACGTGTCAAGTAAAATAACATCAAAGTTTTTGAAATTAGGTACTTTATTTGTTTTTTCTTCTTGTATATCATTATCGTCAATGTAGTGAGCTGCTCGACGTATTGTATCAACCCAAATTGACGGATTTGCTGAATTAATGCTTTTAGAGACCGATTCATTTCTAAGATTACTAATGGATTCTCTAAATTGGGAAACTGAGGACATTCTATCGGTAAGTATCAAAACGCGTTTATATTCACTTGTGGAAGCGATCTTCCATGCCAACAAAGAATAAACTAGGGTAATCCCACTTCCTATTGGGAGTTCCAATAGAATCTTAGATTGACCAGATATTATTGCGTCTAAAACATTTGAGATTGCTAATACATGATGAAGATGTAGAGGTGACGTAATTTTTGGAAGGTTAATTAATCTAGGATCTAATTCTAGCCATTCTCCTTGCGTTTTTTTCCAAATAGAACGAGGCGACGGTAATAACTTAACTGAATTTATCTCTCCATCAGCCGAAACTTCGCTAATTTGATTAGTGCTTCCATGGATGATGTAACCATAACTCAGTTTTAGTGTCTGTAGACTCTTGGTTAGAATTGTACGGGTACTTGAAATATTGAGAGGATCGGAAACAATTTCACATAGTATTAAAGGGTACCCTTCAAAATGAAGCAGAAAATCAGGAATACTTCGAGATCCGTCTTCATGGAAAATAATAGGGTCTGTAATGATTGACCAACCTTTTTCCTCAAATAGTCTCGTTACTTCGTTGTGGAATTCTGATTCGGTGGGCATAATCTTACCTGCAAACACTAATTGGTAATAGATGCTTTATTATTATAGCACTTCGAAGTAACGGCAATCATATGGGGTTTTCAATACTGTCATTTCTTTGACCCTTTCTTGACTCTCACCCACCCCGCTTTGCCTCCCTTTTTATCCCCACTCTGCTATCATTGATAGCATGAACCGTCCTGACCCTGACCTCCTGTTAGCTCAAGTCCAAGCCGAAGATGAACGCGCCGAACGGGGCAAGCTCAAGATATTTCTGGGCTATGCCGCCGGGGTGGGCAAGACCTATGCCATGCTGGAAGCCGCGCACCATCGGGCGGCGGCAGGCGTGGATGTGGTGGTGGGCTACATCGAAACGCACAAACGCGCTGAAACGGAGGCGTTGGTGGCGGGGCTGGAGGTGATTCCCCGCGCCCTGTTAGAGTATCGCGGCACCCGGTTGCAAGAGATGGATTTGGACGGAGTGCTGGCGCGAAACCCGCAGTTGGCGTTGGTGGATGAATTGGCGCACACCAACGCGCCCGGGTCGCGCCACCCCAAACGGTATCAAGATGTCGAGGAACTGTTAGAGGCGGGAATAGATGTCTATTCCACGCTCAATATTCAGCACATTGAGAGCCTGAATGATGTTGTGGCGCAAATTACGGGGGTGATTGTCCGCGAAACCATTCCTGACCGTATCTTCGATGCCGCCGATGACATTGAACTGATTGACCTGCCCACCGATGAACTGCGCCAACGGCTGGCAGAGGGTAAGGTGTACATTCCCACCCAGGCGGAACGGGCGATACACAAATTTTTCCGTTCGGGCAATCTCGCCGCCCTGCGCGAACTGGCGTTGCGCCGCGCCGCGCAGAGGGTGGATGAGCAGATGCGGGCGTATATGCAGACCCGCGCCATTGCCGGACCGTGGGCGGCGGGGGAACGGTTGCTGGTGGCGATTAGCCCCCACCCGTTGAGCGAACGGTTGGTGCGGGCGGGGCGGCGCATGGCAACCCAGATGAACGGGGAATGGTTCGTGATGTATGTGGAAACACCCGATCATCCCCGTTTGCCCGTAGCGGTGCGGGATCGGGTGCAGAAAACCCTGCGGCTGGCGGAAGAATTGGGCGCAGAGATTGTCACCCTGCCGGGGGATCGGATTGCGGAAACGATTCTGGAGTACGCCCGCAAGCAGAACATTACCAAATTGATTATCGGGAAGCCTTTACTTCCGCGATGGAAAGAATTTTTGCGGGGTGGCTCGCTGGTAGATTATCTGATTCGCCATTCGGGGGCGATAGATGTCTATGTGATTAACGGCGACCCCGGCGAAACACGGATAGCCGACAGTACGCCCCAGCCGATGGTGACCATTCACACCCGCAACTGGCGACCCTATGCGGTCAGTGTGGGGTTGGTGGCACTCGTCACGTTGCTGAACCAGTGGATTCATTCGGTGTTGGAACCGACCAACGTGGTCATGTTCTACCTGTTGACAGTGGTGTGGGTGGCGTTGCGCTACGGGCGGGGTCCGGCGGTGCTGGCTTCGGTCTTAAGCGTGGGATTCTTTAACTTTTTCTTTGTGCCGCCTCGTCTTACGTTTGTTGTTGCCGATGTGCAATACCTCTTCACCTTTGTGGTTCTCCTCATCGTTGGGTTGGTGATTAGCAACCTGACCGCCCGCCAACGAGATCAGACCCAACAGGCGCAACGGCGCGAACAACAAACCGCTACCCTTTATGCCCTGAGCCGCGACCTTGCCGCCGCCGCCGACCTTGATGCGATTGCCCGCGCCATCCATATCCATATTGAGCAATTGACGGGCTACGACGGGCTGTTGTTTTTACCCAAAAACGGAAGCGGCGCGGTATTGCCCTATAAGATAGAGGAGTTTTTGCGGCGCGAAAGGGGTGGGGGGATTGCCGATAGCGAGTTGGCAGTGGCGGCATGGGCATATAGCCATGACCAACCCGCCGGAAAAGGAACCACCACCCTGCCCGCCAGTCATGGGATTTATTACCCTTTGCGCGGGACACAGGAAAAAATCGGAGTATTGGGGGTGTTGATGCCCGCCGCCGATACCGACCTGAACCGCAATCAACGGCGGCTGTTGGAGGCGTTTGTCAATCAGGTGGCGTTGGCGGTGGAGCGATTGCATCTGGTGGGCAAGGCACAACAGGTACAGGTGCTGAGAGAGACCGAAAAATTACAGACTGCCCTGCTCAATTCGATTTCCCATGATTTGCGAACCCCGTTGGTTTCGATTACAGGGGCATTGAGCAGTTTGAGGGATGATGACACGCCGCTTGACCGCGCCACCGAACGCGCCCTGCTGGATAATGCCTATGAAGAGGCGGAACGGCTCAATCGGTTGGTGGGGAACTTTTTAGAATTATCGAAAATGGAGGCGGGAGCGTTGCGCCCCGCCCGCCAGGTGACGGATGTGCAGGATTTGGTCGGGGTCGCCCTCAACCAAACGTCGCTGAGGCTACAGGGGCGGGAGGTGGAGGTTCATCTTGACCCGAACCTGCCGATGGTGCCGATGGATTTTGTCTTGATGAATCAGGTATTGGTGAATTTGTTGGACAACGCCGCCAAATACAGCCCGGAGGGGTCGCCGATTGCGATTCGCGCCGAACGGAACGGACGTGCGCTTCATTTGATCGTGGCGGATCGCGGGCGAGGGATTCCGGTAGAGGAACGGGATAAAATTTTCGATAAGTTTTATCGGGTGGACGGAATCCATGATAGGATTGCGGGGAGCGGGTTGGGGCTGGCGATTGCCAGAGGAATTGTGGAGGCACATGGCGGCACGATTCAGCCCCGCCCCCGCGATGGCGGCGGCACCGAAATGGTCGTCGCCCTGCCCCTAACGACATAACACAGAGACCACAAAGTCACAAAGAACACAAAGAACGGCAAGCTATAGTTTGTAGTCTTTGTGAACTTTGTGTCTTCGTGTCCTTTGTGCTACATCTGGCTTTATGCAACCGAGAGTATTGGTGATTGATGACGAACGGGCGATACGCCGCTTTTTGCAGACGGCGTTGACCGCGCAGGGGTATACGGTGGAGGAGGCGGTGAATGGCAAAGAAGGCATTGCCGCCGTTGCGATCCTGCGCCCCGATGTGATTTTGCTGGATTTGGGCTTGCCCGATATGGATGGGGTGACGGTGGCGCAACGGATTCGGGAATGGTCGCCGATTCCGATTATTGTGCTGTCAGTGCGGGAAAAGGAAGGGGACAAAATCGCCGCGCTGGATGCCGGGGCGGACGATTATCTGACCAAACCGTTCGGGGTGGGCGAACTCATGGCGCGGATGCGGGTGGCGATGCGTCGCAATGCCCCCGTGCCGCAGGATGCGACCTTTACGGTGGGGGCGTTAAGCGTAGACCTTGCCAAACGGGTGGTGAAGGTAGGCGAGAACGATGTGAGCCTGACCCCCACCGAGTATGATATTTTGCGGTTGCTGGTGAACCATGCGGGCAAGGTGATCACCCATACGCAGTTGTTGCGGCAGGTGTGGGGTCCGGGTTATGAAGAAGAGGCGCATATGCTCCGCGTCAATATCAGCAACCTTCGCAAAAAAATTGAGCCGGACGCGGCACGACCCCGCTATATCATTACGGAGCCGGGGGTGGGGTACCGTTTGAAGGAGGAGTGATAATGCCTAAACTTTTTCGAACTATATCCCCGGATCATTCGTATAAGGTTCTGAGGGCCAGCGAATGAGGGGACACCAACCATGTTTATCATCTATTTGGAGCCATATCCATGACGATCCAATACCTGCATTCATCAGAGGGAATCACGGTTGAGCAATTGGGGGGTGGTTTCTTTGCAGGGTGGCCCACCCCACCTGACGCAAAGGCGCATCTACGGCTATTACAAGGCAGTTATGCGGTTGTCCTGGCACTTGACAGCGATACGGAGCAGGTTATTGGCTTTATCACTGCCATCAGCGACGGTGTATCGGCGGCATACATCCCCCATCTGGAGGTGCTTCCACCCTATCAGGGGCAGGGAATTGGCGCGACGCTGACCCGATACATGCTGGACCGTCTCAAACATCTTTACATGGTGGACCTGGTGTGCGACCCGGAACTACAGTCTTTCTACACACGTCTGGGGTTACATCCCTATAGCGCGATGGTTCACCGGAATTATGACCGTCAAGCATGTGATTAGAAGAAAACCCGGTAGTCGTGCAAAAGGACAGTGGTAGCGATTGAGTATAAGGGACGAAACCGGGTTTTCAACGGCAGAAACCCGGTTTCTTTCTTATTTCCTTCGCCAAACTTGTGATTGGAGCCTTGCCTTGCCACAGGGGATACCCCGTTTAAGAGTTCAGATACTCCGCATATTCGATAGTGGCTTCAAGGGCATTCCCAAACTCAGGTAACTGTGTTGCCAATGCCTTCACCACTTCTCCTTTGGTGCTTTCCCTCAAGGCGATAATGCGGAACGGGCGTGGAATCCGAATCTCACAGTGGTCATGGTAAAAGCCCGTGGCAATCGTACCCCATACCGTACCATCCGGTGCGGTAATCTTACTCCACATCCATCGTTGGCGATCCCGTTCGTCATCACCCCACTCCCGCGAGATACCGAAATTCCCCGGCAGGCGTGGTTGGACGCGCCACCCTGCCTCTTTAAATTGGGCATGAATGGGTTTGAACAACGCCGTTCCATACAACCCGTACACCCCATCTCCCAATTCATCATACCGCGCCGCCATCGTTTCATAGACTGCTTGAAACACTGTTTCCCAATGGCTGTCCACATGGGCTTGCACATACCGCCCCAGCGCGAAAATATCACTACCCTCTGCATCTGCAAAAAATAACAGATTCTTGTCCATTGCATTCTCCTTCGCCATCACTTCACTTGTTACCATCATTTTTGAGTATAAAGGGTTGGAGGATAGAAGTAGGGTTGTGGAGTGTTTTAAAGAACGGGAAGGAATGCAATTGACAGGCAAAAGAGAACGAAGCGGTAATTACACATCTAAAAGACGTTTAACAAAAACGTTTAGGTTTGCAAAGCAGGAACCAACTCGTGGCAAAACCCTCCAATAGGTTATAGGTCTTTGCGCCCTCTGAAATCCAAAAGCGCGACCCGGTGCGCCGCGCTTTTGTCTGTATCTGGATAAAATTAACCTTTCCCTAACCCTAAAACATCAGATTTTTTGCGAGCGGATCGTGTTTGGTTTTACTCTAGACCAACTGACGATGCCATGACTTACCGGCAAATTAGCACCGGAATGGTGCTGTGACGGAGTACTTCGTCCACACTACTCCCCAATGCAATTTCAAGCATGGGGGAAAAGCCATAGCCGCCCATGATGATGAAGTCGTGATGTCGCGCCCATGCGGTGTGGAGAATGTGATGTCCGATGCTTTGATTCCCTTTTCGCAATTCAATCACTTCGGGCTGAATGCCCTGCTCTGCCAGGTATTCGCTGGCGTGGGAGAGGGCGCGATTGCGTTTGCCATCGGTGATGGCGAGGAGGGTAAGGGGAATGTTCCAGCATCCGGCAAGGTAGGCGGCAATAAAGAGGGCTTCCTGCGCTTTGCGGCTTCCGTCATAGGCGAGGAGAGGACGTTGCAGGGGGGAAACATCACCCGGCACGGCAAGAATGGGGCGGGAGGTGGTGCGGATGAGGTGGCTAAAGCCGGAGCGCAGACGGTCAATCGGTTGGCTTCCGGGCGGGTGCGTCAGCCTTAGTACCATTAAATCGTTCCAATGTCCGTGTCCGCGCACGACTTCGGCAATCGTGCCGCCGCGATGGATCAACAGGTTGCCGGGAATCGCGGAACGGTCGCACCGTTCGCTAAAATGGAGGTGAAGTGCTTGTTCGATGTCCTCAGTGTTGCTGTCAGAGGCAATATAAATGCCATGTACTGTTCCGGCTTCGCGCCGTGCCACGACAAGGGCTTGTTCCAGGGCAGACCATCCCGTTTCGTTACCTGTAACGGGAACCAGAATTTCGCGGAAGAGGCGGGTGTCGCTTCCCGATTGGTGTTGTTCGCGCCATTTGCCCGGACGGGGACCGGATGTGAGATTGGAAGGGATGACGGCAGAGCGCACTTTATCCCGCAGACGATCCACCGCTTTTTTGGGACTGTGGCGGGCAACCAAATCTTCCGCCGCCGCCTCGGGTTTCACGCTCCAACCTACATCTTCGGATAATTGTTCGCGATACCGCGCCAGCCAGACGCAGAGGTCGGCTTCGGTACGCCCCGGAAAATCGCGCAGGATACCCCGTTCCCGAATGATGTTGACCAGAGGGGTGTAGATGTGTTCACACCACCGGTGCGCTGCTTCTGTAAAGGGAATGTCCCGTTGCTCTTTTTGTTCTAACGCATAGTGATGGAGTTCGATAAATTCAAGCAGGGTGCGATACCGCCCCGGTGCCGTCATCTTAAAATCGGCGGAAGGACAACTTTCGTCCAGATTGGTACGCTCCAGAAAATCGGCGTACTCCTCCATGATAATCAGGTCATCCACATCCATATCGGGGGTTAAGGGAACCCGTGTTTTGATGGGGGTGACATAGGCTTCGATCTCGTCGTGGTTCAAGGAGCGTGCCACCGAAACGCGATGGTTGCCATCTATGACAAAATAGACATCGCCGACCTGAAAGACATCTATCGGGGGAACGCCACGGGGGGCGGAAAAGGCGGCGGCAACTGCCGACCACCGGCTACGGTCGCTTTCGTTGCGGGGGAGGAAACTGCGAGTGAAATCGTAATACCGCCCGACACTGCCCACGATTGAATCCAACGGAATGGTGCGGAGTTCCCGTTGCCCCGCCTCGCTTGACCCACCGAGGCGACGGCGCACTTCGTCAAAGGGAATGAGGTCGGCGGATTTGCCCGTGAGCCGCGCCCCGATAACTTCCAAATCAGCGCGTTGGCGGGCGGCTTGGAAGTGTTGTGCCGCGAGGGTGTAGCGGTCGTTGGGCAGTTCGGTCATGGGACTGAATTGAGAAAGGAGAAATGCGAAACGAGAATGAATTGCCCATCGTGTTCTCGTTTCGCATTTCTCGAATCCGATGGGTGGATGCAACACACGCACCCTTACGGCGTGGAGTTCGTGCCACGCTAGTATCATCGTCGTTTCGATGTCAACGGCAAATTAAAACGGGCATGGTGCTGTGGCGAAGTACTGTGTCTACACTGGTGCCCCGCGCAATATCCAGCATGGGAAACTCCCCGTAGCCGCCCATGATGATAAAATCGCTCTCCCGCGCCCATGCGGTGTGGAGGATATGGTCGCCCACACTCTGGTTCCGTTTTTGTAAATCAATGAAATCCGCCTCAACGCCCTGCGATTCCAGATAGCGACGGGCTTCCTCCCCCGCCCGGTTCTGCCGCCCTTCACGCACCGTTACAACAGATAAGGGCAGTTGCCAACAGACGGCAAGATAGCTGGCGACAAATAATGCCTCCTGCGCTTTGCGGGTTCCGTCATACGCTAACAGGGGAGATTGAAGTGGAGATAGGTCGCCGGGAACTGCCAGAATCGGGCAGGAACTGGTGCGGACCAGTTGGCTGAAGCCGGAGCGTAAGCGTTCTACAGGTAACGTGCCGGGAGGGTGCGCCAGCCTCAAAACCATCAGGTCGTTCCACTGCCCACGCTCGCGCAGGGTATCCGCTACCCGTTCCCCGCGATGGAGTTGGAAGGTAGCGGTGATGGATTGTTCGCGGCAGTACGCTTCGAAACGGCTTTGGAGCGTTTCGGTGCGGGGGGACTCTGCGCCCTCGGTTGCAACACAAATTCCGTGAACGGTTGCCTCCTCCCGTTGTGCGACGACAATAGATTGCGCCACTGCCCGCCATGCCGCTTCATCTTCGCTAATCGGAACCAGAATTTCCCGAAATAGGTGATGGGTGTCGGAGGGACGGCGTTCCGTCCGCCACGCGCCTGGTTCCGGACCAGCGGTGAGTGGAGAGGGGATGACGCGATTGAGCACCCGATTCCGCACCCGATGCCCTCTACGGCGCGGGCTGTGCTGTGCCACCAGATCACTGGCGGCGGTTTCGGGGGTAATATTCCAGCCAATTTTTTCGGAAAGCTCTTCACGGTGACGTGCCAACCAGAGCGTCAGGTCGCATTCGGTACGTTCGGGGAAGTTTTCTAAAATACCCCGCTCCCGAATCAATTGTACCAATGGCAGATAGACTTCATTGCACCAGACCCGTGCCGCTTCCGCAAAAGGAATATCGTGTTGGTGGGGTCGGGCAAGAAAACATTGATGAATCTCAATAAATTCCAACAGGTCGCCGTAGGAGCAGGGTTCGGTAACGCGAAAATCAAGGTCGGGGTGGCTTTCATCCAGACGGGTTTGGTCTAAAAAAGCGGCATAGGCTTCGGTAATGATTAAATCGTCTATTTTGACATCGGCAGTCAGGGGAACCCGTGTTTTAATCAGGGTGACATAGGCTTCGATTTCGGTGAGTTTCAGGGAGCGTGCCACCGAGACGCGATGATTGCCATCCATAACAAAGTAGACCTCGCCGACTTGAAAGAGTTCAATCGGCGGCACCCCGCGTTGGGAAAGGAAGGCGGCGCGGACGGATGCCCACCGGGTAAGGTCGTTTTCATTCAGGGGGAGGAAACTGCGGGTGAAATCGGTATAGCGTCCGACGCTTCCCACGATAGCATCAAGGGGAACGACCCGCAGTTCGCGCCAGCCCCTTTCGGGGGAAGCTTTAAGGCGACGGCGTATCTCTTCAAAGGAGAGCAGTTCGGCGGAACGTCCGGTCAGTCGTGCGCTGAGGAGCTCTAAATCTGCCCGTTGGCGGGCGGCTTGGAAATGTTGTACCGCGATGACGTGGCGATTATCAGGAAGTTCGGTCATAGGACATCTTTGACTATATAGCGAGGAGCGGCGGGGGATGGGGGCGGCAACTGTGGTTGGGGATAGAGGTCTATTCTGCGCCGACAATAGTGGTAACGGGGATTGCCACGCCGGGAAAGTGCGCGGTTTTCAGCGTTTCTCCGCGCCGCCAGATGCGTTGCAGATTGTATCCTGCCGGGGTCGGCTCCTGATATTGCTGAATCACCCTTTCGGGCAAATTGACCAACCAATATTCGGGAATTCCCGCTTCAGCGTAGAGGTGCGCTTTTACCTCACGGTCATAGGTGACAGAGCTATCTGCCACCTCAATTACAAGTTTACACTGTTGTGGGGTAGGTAACTCAAATCGTAATTGGTCATTCTGTTGTAGAACGGTAAGGTCGGGCTGGGGTTGGCTGTCTGCCAATTGGATCGGATTTTGTACCCGAATTAAAAAGCTGTCATCCACCATACGGCTCAACAATCTGTTTAATATATCTACGGTATAGGCGTGTTCACTACCAATCGGCGGCATTTCGTAAATCACTCCTTTGATAAGCTCATACCGTTGGGATGTGTGCGAAGGTTGAATCTCCAGAAACTGTTGATATTCTTCTATAGTAAAGGCATGAATTGTGGGGTGCATGGCGCAATCTCCGAACTGAATGTACGCTGATGAGAGCATAGCACACCGTCAGATGTAATTCAATCAGCAATGGAAGGAGGGAGTAAAGGTAAAGGGAGAAAAAATCGGCTATCGTTCAGGAAATCCCCGCCGGGGTCTAAAAAACCCCGGCTATTTTTCTGCGAAGTCCTACCGACTAAGAGAATCGGTAAGGGAAGGGAGTCCAACGGACTTCGCAGAGGGATAGCCGGGCGGTTTTAACCCTTGGGGGCATCAGTGTATGCGTTACTGATTCTTCACCATTTCCACAAAATATTCATGTAGGCGCGTATCCCCGGTCAGTTCGGGATGGAAGGAGGTGGCGAGCCAATGCCCTTCCTGCGCGGCAACGGCGGTGCCATCAGCAAGGGTGGCGATTACTCGGGCATCGCCATGCGCGGCGACGAGTTTGGGGGCACGGATAAAGATGGCGGGGAAGGGATGGTTTTCCCCCTTCTGATTCAATTCGGGGATATTCAACCCGACTTCAAAACTATCTACCTGCCGCCCGAAGGCGTTGCGTTCGACTTCAATATCCATGACCCCGAGCAGAGGTTGATCTATGCCTATATCCTTTGCCATAAAAATCATACCCGCACAGGTACCCCAGACGGGTTTTTGTCTGGCAAAGGTGCGGAGCGGCTCCATCATATTGTAAAGTACGGCTAGTTTCCCAATGGTGGTGCTTTCCCCGCCGGGAATAATCAGCCCCTCTACCCCTTCCAAATCTTCGGGTAAGCGAACCTCGACTGCCTCCACACCGAGGCGGCGCAACATTTTAATATGTTCGATAAATGCCCCTTGCAGGGCGAGGACACCGATTTTCATAATGAAGAGAGAAGAGCAAAGAGAGAAGAGTGAAAATTCTTCTTCACTCTTCTCTATTCAATCTTAATTCTATCGTCTACCAGCCGCGGGTGGCGAGTTGTTCGCTTTCGGGCAGGGAGCTGACGTTGATGCCCACCATCGGTTCGCCGAGGTTTTCGCTGATGCGGGCAAGGATGTCGGGGTTGTTGTAATGGGTGGTCGCTTCGACGATGGCGCGGGCACGTTTGGCGGGGTCGCCACTCTTGAAGATACCGGAGCCAACAAAGACCCCATCCACCCCGATTTGCATCATCAGGGCGGCATCGGCGGGAGTGGCAAGCCCTCCGGCGGCAAAGTTGACGACAGGCAGGCGACCCAATTCTTTGGTTTCTTTGACCAGTTCATAGGGCGCGCCCAATTCTTTGGCATAGGTCATCAATTCTTCGTCGGGCATGGATTGCAGGCGGCGAATATCACCCAGCACGGTGCGGGCGTGGCGCACGGCTTCCACCACATCCCCGGTTCCGGCTTCCCCTTTGGTGCGAATCATCGCCGCGCCTTCCCCGATGCGACGCAATGCCTCGCCCAGATTGCGGCATCCGCAGACGAAGGGAATCTTGAAGTTGTGCTTGTTGACGTGATAGCTTTCGTCGGCGGGGGTCAAAACTTCGCTTTCGTCTACGTAATCCACACCAATCGCTTCCAGAATCTGCGCTTCGACAAAATGCCCGATGCGGCATTTTGCCATGACGGGAATCGAAACCGCCGCAATGATTTCCCGAATCATGCCGGGGTCGGACATTCGCGCCACGCCGCCATCGCGCCGAATATCGGCAGGGACCCGCTCTAATGCCATGACCGCGACTGCCCCTGCATCTTCGGCAATTTTTGCCTGGTCGGGGGTCACAACATCCATAATGACCCCACCCTTCAACATCTGCGCCAATCCGCGTTTGACGGTCACGCTTCCGACCTGACCGTTGAGATTTCCATTCGTATTCGACATGATGGTACTCCTGACTCCGCCCCGTTTTGTCCTTTCCGTTATTGTAAGGGGGAAGGGGGAAGGAGAAACTATGTTTAAAGATACCAGGTTGCCCTGGAAAGCAAGGCAACGGTGTTGATGGAGTTAAGTATACCTCAAAAATAAATCTTTGAGGGGTGGTATGGAGTTTATGGAGATTAAGAATTAAATACAGTAACCGATGCCTCCCCCGACCTAAAGGACGGGGCTATGAAATACGGATATACATCCAAACGCAACCCCTGTTTTGATTAGCCCCGTCCTTTAGGTCGGGGAACAGTTATTTTCTTAATGTTCAGCAACCCCGTTATAGCCATGTAGAAATACAGCGTACCCGATTACCGTCCCCCCCGCAACAGCCAATTTATGGGGAGCAAGACGACCAATGCGGCGGCATTGAGTAAGGCGGTGATGATGAAGGTGAAGGTAAGCCAACCCAATGTGGCAAGGAGAAAGGTAACAACCGTATCAGGGAATTGCGGTACGCCGACAAAGAGGAAAACAACGATTGCCACCCCCGCCGCAAAGAGGACAACGGGGAGCCATGCCTCCCGATCCCGCGGGCTGGGCAACATA